>CAYPUO010000222.1:0-5743 GCA_964413775.1 uncultured archaeon | reverse complement strand
GATATGGACTAAAGACACAATTACTTGAGTCTGCTGTGCTTGGCGGAGCTCAAGCTACCAGCCCACGAATTGAGCACAATCCCGGCTTCACCTCCAAATCAGGAATTGACCTCGCTACAAAAATGAAAGAGCAGGTCAAGGCCACAGGAGCCAAGATTAGGGAGATTACAGAGGTCAAGAAGATTTCAAGAGAAGATGGCGACAGAAATGGTTTCATCCTTGAAACAAGGAGAGGAAACTACAGGACACAAGCAATAATCTATGCAACTGGAGGTGGTCATCTACATCTGAATATCCCTGGTGAGGACGAGTTCACAGGAAGAGGAGTGTCATTCTGTGCCACGTGTGATGGGCCTCTCTTTAGAAACAAGCGAGTGATTGTCATTGGTGGCGGCAATACAGCTGCAGTTGAGTCAGTCTATCTCTCTGAACTGACTGACAGCACAACCCTAATCCATAGACGTGACCAACTGCGTGCAGAGAAGGCAATGCAGGACATGGTGTTCAAGTCCAAGGTTGACATTAAATGGAGTCATATAGTGAAAGAGTTTCGAGGCGACGACCTTCTCAGAGAAGTTGTCCTTGAAGATGTCAAGACAGGAGAACAGGAAGTTGTACCTATTGATGGGGCATTTGTTGCCTTGGGATCGTCGCCAAACAGCAATCTTGCTGTCGACCTTGGAGTAGATGTAAATAAAAACGGAGAGATTCTCGTCAATGCAAATCAGACAACGAACGTTCCAGGATTCTTTGCAGCAGGGGATGTCGTTGAATCGATGAAACAAATTGCTGTTGCAGTTGGTCAGGGAGCAATTGCAGCTGATTCCGCCTACCTCTACATAAAGGAGTGTCAGAGAACTGATCCAAGAGGGTACGGCGGGCAGAACGCTTGAGCCTCTCTTTGGAGAAACTCCAGCAGTACAATCTTCCACCTTGGGGAAACGTTAATAACACAGCCGCGACCGTGGGCTCTCGCGCTGAGCGATAGCTCTAGGCAATATCACATTTGGCCGGGATAATCAAATGAAAAAGGTCCAAGTAGTTTGTATCACAATTGTCGCTCTACTAGTAGCGATGCCGCTAGTTATCAACACGGCATCAGCAAATCCAAACAGCCGCTGGGATTCTCTGAAGACGTACATGGATAGCCACTACGATGATCCGGTCACGAAGAATGGAGAAGGTGGGTTCACCACAACGGGATCGGAGGTTTCAATGCTCTATCCAACTGTTGGAGCCGTCATGGTCTATCAGACAAAGGACATGCTATCAAACAGGCCGCCTGTCTTTGATCTGGTAAGTGCGAAAAACTTCACTCAAAAGCTGCAGTGGAAGAGCGGCGGCGAGAGCTACGATAGATGGGGAGGCTTCTCCTTGTATGTCGCAGGACCTGTTAGCATTAAGAACAGCTACTGGGCAATTCAGATGTGGGAAACACTTGACCAACAGACCGGCATTCCGGGAATTGAAAATGTGAAGCCCATAAATGCAACCTCAGCCCTAATCTATGTCAACAAGACGCAGACCGAAAGCGGAGGCTTCGGAGCAACAGGCGGTGCAGAACCTGACCTCCTCTCCACATTCTATGCTCTCTACGTGATGAATGCCATGACGGATATGGCTCAGGTCCCACTGGATAATTGGCTATGGAATGAAACAGCCACTGTCAATTGGATTCTCAGCTGTCGAGACGGAGATGCATTCAAGCTGAGTCCAGCTTCAGACATTCCAAGTGTTTCTGCCACAGCCGCAGCGTTTCTGGCACTGAAGGAGATTCAGAAACTTACTGTCATCACGCCAACAGACCAACAGGCAATAGAAAACTGGATTCTTGCAAGACAGGTCATAACCCCCACTTCGAATGAATATGTAGGTGGGTTCACCGAGTCGCTCCTCACGAATGATACAAACCTTGAGTCAACGTATTTCGCACTGCAGTTTCTTAATTCAATCGGTGGAATAGACTCTGTGAATGCAAGTGATGCAGCCACCTTCATACTGAATTGTCAAGCGGCCGATGGTGCCTGGGGGGTCACTCCTGGAACAGATAGTGGTAGCCTCTTCTACGCGGCCCTCGCGCTGCAGTCACTGAAAGTACTGGATTCCACCAACGGAACATACCTGAACATGCTGAATCAGGAGGACCCGAATAATCCAGCTCCGCCTCTTCTTGATTGGCGACTACTATTTATGGCGCTCTTCATTGTTGCTGCATTTGTGATAGCCCTAGTTGCTCTCAGAGTGGACTAAGGTGCGACAAAGATACATAGGTTTATCTCGCCAGAGGGCGAGATAGCCTTATCCGGGTCGTTTCTTGCCCCAACGGTGTGAAATCATGTCAGGGTCTACCGAACAAGCAGAAGAAAACATCCCAAGATATCAGCGGGGGTTTGAATGGTTTTCTCATCTTGTTAGCACCAGAATGATGAACAGACCGTGGAAAAGGCTTGGTATCTTCTCGTTCTATGATGCTCCTTTCGCGGCTAGTGAACTGCTCTACCTATCTCCAAAGCAAGTGATGGCAATTATGGCAAAGCACGCGAAGAAGAAAGAGTGTGCTCTTGTGTTTGTTGCAGATGCGCTAGAGAAAGCTGAGATGGGACTGAGCACTAAGCAGGGATTCGACCAGTTCATGGATGTATTCGACAAGCTCTTTCCTGATGCGCTCAAGTACTACTTTGGCGCCCGCGAATCTGAAAGGACATACCTGCACGGATACACATCACTGAAAGTGCCTTTGAACTGGCTGGTCACACGACCGAACATCTTTGCAGAGGTGCTATCCGATGCCTCTCCCATTGCTGAGGACATAGGACCTGGCGATGCATCTTTTGAGGACTTCGAAGGAATGCATGAGGTGCTTACTGAAAAGCTTGGTCCACCATCTCTGACGGAAGAGGTTCTCGGAAAGATCAAGAATACTGAAGCAAGTGAATACGCCGGGGAAGCCGTTGGGCTCATGACCGTCTTTATCAGCCCGGCAACTGCTGTTTCTAGAAGTGTCAAGTACCTAGGGAAATTCGCCAGTCTTGTTAGGGACAGGCGAAAGCAAGAAGTGAAGGATGTCTATAACGAGTGGGAGGAGCGTGTAACAGAAGGATACTCGATTGACAACCTCAAGAAATTCTTTGATGACGACCCAGACTATAGTTCAGGGCTCACTGAGGCAGTGGGTCAGTTTAAACCGATTCTTCTCATCACTGAAACAAGAGGAACGCTGTACGACTTGTTCCTGCCCCTAGTCTTGCAACACCTGGTCGAAGATATAGGGTATATACCTCCGCAACATCGGAGGAGAAGAAAGCCTGACCTTGAAGAAGCGGGTGCGCGTGCCACGGAGGAAAGCGATGAATCTGAAGAAGAGTTTCTGAAGTATGAAGAACCTACTGATAGTGGACTCCCACCAGTGACTGACCAGCTAATCCAATCATTCATTGAAAAACAGCAGGCAGAACTCATTTCGCAGATTGACATTAGCGAAGATGAATATGAGGGAAAGCCTGAAACAGTACTGTTCTTAGACGCGGCAACACATCTCTCGAAGTTCAAGAGATCATTCAAGTTTGCGCTGGGAATTCCTGACAAATACCCGAATGTTTCAGTTGCGGCATCATTCTTTACACAACGAGATCCAATATCGAGTGTCCTGCAGGATGGTGTCCTCGAGTACATGAGCGAGAGAGCCCTAGTGTTCGACCTACATCCAATGCTCTTCGATATTGCCACCTCACAGATGCCTATCTCTAAGAAGGCTTGGCTACAAGTGAGGCTCCAAGAGATGGATAGGGTTCGGACTGAAGGGAACGTAGCATTTCTTGAGTATTATGCTCCTGAAACCAAACAGCCGTGGGCACTGAGAATTGTTGAAAAACCTGACATCGGAGCCATCCACAAACTCAGAACATGGTTCAGCAAGCGAGAATAAACCTCCAAATGGATGGTTTTATGTCCATCCCGCAACAGATATATTTCCAGTTACTTGCTAGAATGTAACCGAGCGGAGGAATTGGTTTGAATAAAGGTGACATGACTCAAGCGAGGGTCCTGAGAATCGAAAAGGGAAACGTGATAACTCTACCCAGTGACTTTGTGGATGGAATATCTGAGCCATATGGTCTTGTAATCATGGTCGTTAAGGACAAGAATATCAAGATGTACCCAGTTGCATCAGAAACAGTGTACTATCTTCGCTTGGGGATTGAGAAACTGAGCAAGAGCTTTCTTGAAGAATTGACATCCATTTTCGAAACGGCCGGGCTTGAGGACATACTATTCACGAGTGGCATTTGCCAGGCAGCAAATCAATGCTTCTACGAGTGTTACTTCACTCCTGAACAGCTCAAGATATCCGTTGAAGAACTGGATAGAAAGCTGAATAACATGACTGGAGTTCAAGAAGTAAAACTCGTAAATGTGCCAACATGATAGTGAGACTGTTCCAAAAGATCCTCGCGCGATAATGCGCAGACTATCTCCGGCAACCTCTCATATGCCAGACCAATCGGATAATGATAACAATGGTCGGGATTGTATGTGTTGTAGGAAGTGACACAGCGAAGATCGAAGCGTTACTTCAGATTCTACGCCATAGGGGAAGCAGGACTACTGTCACAAGCACTGCCTTTGCTCATTTCCGCGATTCCAATGCGATTACTGTCGGGATTTGCTCTCAGAATAGTGCTACGGACTTTCTTCAGGAGCAACCTAGAATGACTGTTGTGGACTCGCTATTCAGCATAGATAAAGAGGAGCTGAGTACTCTGATTGAAGACCTTGTCGACGAGAAACAAGATGATGTCCGGGATTACACAGCTGCGTTTCAATTCGGTGCTGTGGTCTTAGTATTAGACAATGACAGATTGCTCTGCTGGAGGTCTCCGGATGGGCAAAAGCCGCTCTACGTCGGATCTTCAGGACAATCTACGATTCTGGCCACTGAGAAGAAAGCACTCTGGACTGCTTGTTCCGAAAGTGTTAGACCCGTAGAGCCAGGGGAAGTTTTGGCTGTGGGCATGGAAGGTTTTAGCACGTATAGAGTGAGGAAGCACTCAGCAACTCGATTCACCGGAACAAAGGAGCAGGCGCTCAGCATGCTTGAAACAGCTCTCCGACAGGCAGTTGAGTATCTGGTAGATACACGGTGTGGAGTGTTATTCTCGGGAGGAGTAGATAGCTCCCTCCTTGCGCATATTGCGAGCAAGTCCGTTGATGATATCACTCTGTTCTCTGCTAGCACCAAGTCATCGAGGGACCATGACCATGGACCCAATGCGGCAGCAGCTATAGGTGTACCACTGGTAGAAGTAGACATGACAGAGGATCTACTTTGGGAACATTTGCCAGAGGTCATGTTTGCTATCGAAACAACAAACAGAATGGATGTGGAGATTGCGTTCCCATTCTTCATGGCAGCACGAGCCGCGGACGAGCGAGGAGTGGAGCTGATGGTTTCTGGTCAGGGGCCAGATGAGCTGTTTGCAGGTTATGCAAAACACGTGAAGATCTTTGAAGAGAAGGGCGAGGCAGAAGTGGAAGCTGAGTTACGCCACGAGGTTGCAGTCACACATGAGGCCAACATCTCCAGAGACGAACGTGCCATTGCCATGGCGGGGCTACGCACGTGTTTTCCCTATTTGTACCCCCGATTCGCAGAATTGGCGCTCACTCTGCCGGCAAGTTGGAAGCTGAATCCTGGAAGGCATCCTGAGAGAAAGATAATCTTTAGGTCTCTGGCTACAAGGTT
>CAYPUO010000221.1:0-5767 GCA_964413775.1 uncultured archaeon | reverse complement strand
ATGCAACTATCCTTGATGACATACACCAGATCAGTAGGAACTGGTCTGACCAGCTGGAGAAGGCCAACAAGAACAAAGGACACTATTTCTACAACACACTCCGTGAGGTCGCAGATGCCGGGGGGCTGGTCCTTGATGTTGCAAGTGGTCCGGGTGGCGGCTGTGTCCCTCCACTCCTCCTCTCCAATCCCTCAGTCCGTGTGATGATGAGCGACCTCGGCATACGAGTTGTCGAGAGATGGCAAGAATTCCTGCGGGGAACGGGACACTATCCCAACATGGGATTCATCGGTCTTGATGCCACGAGGATGCCCTTCAAGCCCGAGAGCTTTGACTTCGTCGTTGACAGCGGGGGCTTTGGCAATGTCGAGGGGTCCGACCTTGCCCTCAGCGAGGTTTCCAGAGTGCTCAAGACCGGCGGGACGCTGTTCCTCAATGATGCCGAAACCGAGGGACTCGATGCACTTCCGGCTGACGTGAGGCAGGAGTGGGCTGACAGGTCCCCCCACATGCGAGTGGGATGGGAGAGGCTCGTAGAGAGTGCAGGCCTGGAGATAGTTGAGAAGATGGTATATGGGACGAGAGAGGTCAGACCCAATGAGAGTGAGCTTGGGCGACTTGCCGCGGAGTACGACGCTAGGATCACTTTCAGAGGCCAGTCAATACGAGCACTGAAGACATGAGTGTCCCACCGGTTTCACTACCGAAACCATCTGAGATTTGATGAGTAACCTCTCTTTGACTTGCGTCTTAACGGATGGCAGCCTTCCAATGACCCGTCGACATGAAGCAAGTATGCTCTTGGTCGTCCGAAAGATTCGAGCCTTCCACTGACCTGTTTGCATGAGGTTGGGAAGAGCCTCGAACAGCTCTATGATTCGAGCCTTCCACTAACCTATCGCGTAGGTTCACTCCCATAACACCTATGTTCATAAGCCATGTGCGGCAATGCGACCATAGTCTAGCCTCTGACCTGTTCTCCATGGTTACTCGAACAATACGCTTAAATTTCGACCGCGCGTCATCGGGTTTCAGGGTCTGCAATCCTTCTCCAAACAGATAATGATGCAGGCCTTCCACTGACCTGTCAGACAAGCTCACTCCTGAAACACGCATAGCACGCGTTTCCAGAACCGCTTGTTTTAGCATATGCGGCCATAGTCTAGCATGGTTTAGGATAGAAGCCTTCCAAGCTTCTGAGCCGGGTTCAAATCCCGGTGGCCGCACCATTTTTCCTAGACTGGATTGTGAGTGAACCAACTTGTTCGACTCCTGTGTTCCGTCTATCCCCTGACCGATGTCACCATCATCACCGACCGCGAGGGCCAGCGATTCGACAAGGGCATCGTCCATCATCATCGAGAGGCACTCCCTCCTATAGACCTGACCTCTGTCTCCTGCTTTTGTACTGGCGTATCGCTCCCAGTAGCAGAGAGGTTTTCCACAGTCTTTCCCACGGCGGGGTCATCATCACCCATCCCGACCTTATCACTAAAGTCGGAAAGGCTCGATTGAGCATGGTGAACAGCCGCGGACTCTCCGGAGCCTGATACCTGGCTCGCTGATGAGAGTAAGGACTTCCCTCGAGAAGAAGACTCCCCTCGGGCTTTTGGCTGAGAGCGGCGCACCCGTTGGAGGGCGTCCGCCCACTTACCTTGTCCTCTCACAGAGTGTAGTGACTTTGTGAGCGTAAGCGAACGTGCAGCGATGTTGATCGCGCCGTTCATATCTGCGTTGCACTTGTTCCCGCAGGTGGGGCAGATGAATAGGTTCTGTCGTGGCCGGTTGCCCCTCCGACCACACTTCCAGCACATGATAGACGTCCAGTTCTCAGGCACAATCTGGAACCGCGAGCCCTTCCCGCTGACGGTCCAGCCCAGTTGTGCGAGGCCGTGACCGAGCGACTTGGTGATCCGAGAGAATGCCCACGAGTGAATGAGGCCGCGGAAACAGCGCCACTTCTTTGTAGTAGGTATGGTTTTCAAGCAGTATACTTCAATCTTGTATGGAAGGTGAAACAATTGTCAAGGATGCCACGACCTACACACACCCAATTTCTGGAACGACCTGGCCAGCTTATCCAGAAGGAGTCTGGTGAAATGTCCGAATCCTGGATAGTCATATCTGACCGACGGACAAAGGTTCCTGTCGCTGGTTTCTTCAATGGACCTGCTGAAGGCGGACTGAGGACAGGCTGGTATTCTTGCGAAATAGATCCGGAGATTCTGGCTTCCCACGCAAGGGACGTGCTGGAGAACAATGAGTGGACTAAGATGCTCATAGTAGCGGTAGAAGTCCAGAATCAGGATGTACTCTTCATGCAGATTGAGGATGAGGGTGAGCTGCAATGGTTTCCTGTTGGAATACTGGAGTATGGGTTGCCTCCAAAGGGTCGGAGATATCCTCTCCGCTGGATGAGAGTAGCTCCAATCACACCAGGCCTTCTTGTTGAACTGCAGGGTTTCAAACCCAAGTCATCTGCATCTAATATCGCAGGCATGACAAGTGTCCTTCGAAGAATATCTGGATGGAAAGGTAACATCAAAGATGTCCAGTGCCTGCTGACTCTAAACGTGAAGGAGGGTGTGTATAGAGTTGACCTGTTAGAGTCTGGGAAGGCAATTGCTCGTAGAGAAACCTCCGACACGAGAGAGGTCATCAGCTTTCTGAGGACGCCATTCCGGACTGGGGAGTATATCAGGACTAAGGACGGGTCCTATCTGAAATGGGACCATACGACCGATGTAGAGTATGATGACGTGAAGATTGAAGCACCAGACGGGAAGAAGGAATGGATTGATCTCTCCTTCTTGAAGCCCCATATCCATCGTTCCTCCTTCCTTGACGGGAGTTTTCCTCTCCCTGATAGTAGCTATACAATCCTACAAACGAGAATGGCTGGAGATACGGTTCTCACTGTGCAGGTTGATGAAAGACTGAGGAATGCGGGAGTGAGCAAACACCTCAGAGTGATACTTGCAGATGTACAAGATGACTCAATGTTGAAGAGTATTGAGAGCGAAGCAATGAGCATCTATGATGTTGCGCTCCTCGCAGAGTGCAAGCAACTAATCGATACAGATAGCAATCTCCGGTACGATGTCGAACTGGATGTAGAGAGTCTGCTCAGCCTCCGCATCAGTCAAGACCTGTCGGAGTATGGTAGGCTTCACAATGCAATCATGGGACTCATTGAGTCGAAGCAAGATGCGGAATTTGAAGAACCCGAAGTCACCATTGAACCAAGCGGTCCTCCTCTTAGGCTAGTGAAGGTGACTACTGAAACAGGAGCTCGGGATACTGTCATTGAGGTTCATGCAATTATGGCCGATGTAGAGGACGATAATGACACTCAAGATGTGGTTATCTTCAGCATGCCAAGGGCGGTCATCAAGTCCCAGGCTGTTTCGTTAGAACATTTCGGGAATGAGATCAAGTATAATATTGGTGGATATCAGATTAGTGACGAAGTTGAGGAGGAGTTGAATGAAGCTGCACAAACTGCACTCACCAAGCGCGGTGTGCGTTTCAGTGATGATTAAGGGATGCCTTCCAAGCCTGCGACCCGGGTTCGATTCCCGGCGGTCGCACCACCTCTCTTCTTCAATAGGATGCCTTGCTGTAGAGACATGGAATATATTTTAAAGCGTAACAGCGAGAGGACGGTCTGTGGATATTCGATATTACAAGTTATAATGTGGAATTTTTCACAAAGCGATACAGGGAGAGAACACTCTGGTTTCCTTTTAAAGAAGGCATAGTATAGTGAGTCAGGGGTCCACGCTCAAGTCAAGGGTCAAGAAGCGGCTGGAGCACAGTCAGCGACTTGTGTTATATCTCTTGGCTGCAGTTGTTGGAGCTGTATCCGGTCTGGTCGCTGTTGGTTTCAGATACATTATTTTCCTTATGGGGCTCTTGTTCATACTTATTCCTCAGACCATGGGTGTGCTAGGATGGATCCTGATTCCTGTAATCGGTGGCATCTTCGTAGGCTTTCTCACAAACCGTTATTCCCCTGAGTCCAAAGGACACGGTGTACCCGAGGTCATCGAGGCCTATCATCTTCACGGCGGTTCAATGCGGCTTCGAGTCCCAATAATAAAGACTCTGGCATCAGCTATTTCCATCGGATCAGGTGGCTCCTGTGGACGAGAGGGTCCTATAGCTCAGATTGGAGCGGGGGTTGGCTCAAGCATTGCCTCTTCTCTCAAACTGGGCCAGAATGGTACAAAAGCTCTCGTCATATGTGGTATGTCCTCAGGTATTGCAGCCACTTTCAATGCTCCACTTGGGGGGACTCTCTTTGGTGTCGAGATACTTGCTGGAGGCGTACTAGGCTTTTCTATCATTCCCGTTATTCTGTCATCAGTTGTTGCAACATCAGTTGTGCGTGTCCTCCTTGGTTCAAACGTCAGCTTTCATTCGCCTGAGTTCTTACTAGTTACATACCCTGAACTAGTCTTGTACCTGATTCTGGGACTATTGATTGGTGTGCTGAGTGTGCTCTGGATTCGTGGCTACTATGTCATCGAGGGTGCCTTTGAGAAGATACGCACCACACCCTATGTACTACCTGCAATTGGTGGTATCATGACAGGACTACTGGCGTTCTTGGCTATCTGGGTCGCCGATGCTACGTCTTATTCTGGTGTGTATTCTGCCACTGACTTGCGTTATCCTCCTATCATGGCAATGGAGTATCCCTTTGTTGACGCTGTACTCGTCGGAGAGGTATCAATAGTAGCACTACTTGTCTTTGGTGTGCTTAAGCTATTCACAACATCGTTCACACTCGGTTCAGGTGGGTCGGGAGGCGTCTTTGCGCCAACTCTCTTTATGGGTGCTGCATTTGGAGGTGCCTTTGGTCTTCTTGCTGAGGCATGGTTTCCATGGGCAGTATTTGATCCAATGGCGTATGCCCTCGTAGGGATGGCTGCGCTCTTTGCTGGGTCCGGACGAGCTCCTATAACATGTATTGTGATAATCATGGAGATGACTTTGGACTATAGTATGATCTTGCCACTAATGATTGCAGTATCAATCTCCTATTTTGTATCACAGGGTATTGAGGAAGACAGCATCTATACCCTCAAGCTAAGCAGGAGAGGTGCCAAGATTGGCAAGGGCTTTTACATCGGCGCACTGAAAGCAGTGACTATTTCTGAGATTATGACGAAATCGCCAACTACTCTTTCTCCAGACATGACAGTTGACCAAGTCTATGATATCATGATGACGACGACGCATACAAAGTTCCCTGTGATTGATGAGAATGGGATTGCTCTCGGCTGTCTTGTTGTTGAAGACATCAAAAAGCAGCGAAGAGAGGACGGGACACCTTACCTAGTTAGAGATCTAATGCGGCGTTCATTCTTGAGGTTAGATCCTGACTGCACTGTTGACTCAGTCTTGCATACCATGATAGAGCGTGATGAGGGTCATGCTGTAGTCACTAATTGTGACAATCACTGTGTGATGATTGGATTTGTGACAAAGACTGATGTCCTGAGGGCATATGAAATTGCAATACTCAATCTACGTAAGAATGGCACCGAGATTGAGGAGATACCAATACTGGAAGATATAGGACCGTAGGCATGTCTAGCGACCACGAAAATACTCTGATTCGAAGTTCTGTACGGCAATCCAAAGCCAACTACATTCAGAATGTGGTGCCTTGGTTCCACACTTAGTTGAGAGTCGAGTCCAAGAGTGTATGGTAACACGACATTTGATACAGGTGTGAGTCGCAGGAGGGGTCATCACT
>CAYPUO010000220.1:0-5772 GCA_964413775.1 uncultured archaeon | reverse complement strand
CGATTATACTCTGTGCAGAGGCATAGATTACGTTTGATATCGCAAAGCCAACAAGCGAATACATCAAAACAGATTTTCGACCCACGTTATCTGAAAGCCGACCCAAAGGACCTGCTAGGAGTATTCGCGTCAACGCAAATGATGCCGCCAACATCCCTAGATCGATTGCACTTGCGCCCAAGTCTATGACATAATATGGGAAAATGGGCGTCACAATACCAAAGCCTATCTGCAAGATAGCAAGAGAGAAGGTAAGTGTCCACACCTCGTGCATGCCTTGGCTCTTTCCTTGAGAAGATGCTCCATCATCTTCTGGACCAGACATAGGCCTGCGGGTATTGCTGTCCATCTTTAATAACGCTCACTAGGCGGCATTCTGTTTCTCTTTTCAGTGTTATCAATGAGCCGAGTGTCACTTGTCAATAATAACCCTGCTAACACCCTTGATGCCTGTAAGCGCGGAAATCACTCGACCTGGCAAAGGCTCATGCGTGATTACCTTCAGACAAGGTTGTTCGTAGATTGCAACATCTTCGGCAAGTACTTGTCGGATAGCAATTCCATTGTAAGCAATCGTGGATGTGACTTCAGAGAGAATACCAGGATTCTCCGGAGACTCCACATATATCGTCACTACTCCATAACCAAGCACACGGCTGACTTTTTCCAAGGACGGCCCCGCAGGCAGCAATGCGGAGAAGAATGAATAGAGCTCAGGTATCGCGCATATGTCCTCTGTTGTTGCCCTAACAGTCCTCCTGTCAAATCCCAATGCATCTCCAATAGATTTCAGAGGAATTCGTATTGCTCCACACCTTATCTCTCCCGGAGCCTCCACCTTAAAGCCATGCCTGACAAGTGCTTGAGCAACAGCAAGTCTACTCGGTGAGTCCTTGAAGTGATCAACAATATTGCGCCACATGCGAAGCACATCCCTTACAACAATGCTTTTTCCATTAGGACCTCATCGATATATCCCTTTGGCATCCTAAAATGTCTATGTCTTACTCCGATGGTGCGATATCCAAGAGACTCGTAGAGCGCTCTAGCCACGGTGTTTGTCGAAAATGTACTTAGGACAATCTTTTCGTATTGCTGTTGGCGTCCAGCATCTTCAGCAGCCATCATCAATGCCCTGCCCACACCCATATGCCGAGCGTCCTTTTTCACAATGATGCCAAGCCTTGCCACATGGAGAGCAGCGTTCCACTCCTCAGGCTGTAGGCTCAGATGGCCGGCGTATTCATCATCAACAGAGGCGATGAGAAGGACTTCTCTATTGGTATAGGTCCTCTCTATCCATTCGGCCCACTCAGACCTATTCGAATTTGGTTTAAGCGTAGGAAGCCATTCAGCTTCACTTACAACGGCACAGAAGTTCTGATGCAGTTCACCTGCATCTTGTACTCTTGCGTGTCTTACTACAATAGGGCGTCCATCTTTTGACGAGTACTGCCAGAACTTCACTAGCACACCTCATGTCGTCACAATATCCATATCGTCACAGTATACAGTATATAGCTATTTGGGTTCGACCAAAGGTACATCGACTCTCTCACCGGGGCGTGGCAGTGAGCAGACGTAGGCTCTGTCGATTTCAACAAAGCCTGTATTGGCATCAAGTTCTCTGAAGGTGCCCTTCATCTGAAATGCAGCTGGTTCTAATGTCACCAAGGATATCGCGACACGTTGTCCAGAGGCTAGCTTGTATCCACGGCGCTTCTCCTGATGCCTCTTAACTACTACACGATTTGAGTGCACAGGGAGCATGCCAAACTCAGGGAAGCCGACCGGGTATCCATCATCATCAATGAACGAGAGAACCTTCACAGCAGCCATCTGCGCGAACCTCCTCAGAATTGCAGGAGGCATATTCCCTTCGTCCGTAGCTACATGTTCTACCCTTCTAACAGCCATCTTTGCCCTCAGGAAACTAGTCAGTACGCTGACTTTCGAGATTGAATACTTCTCGCTTGTTGATACTGGTTCGGCGAGACCGGCGCCTCGTGCGTTTGTGTACTGATTGTACCGAAAGAACGGCGTCATCGCCATGAATTCGTATACCTCATCATTCGAATGATACGACTCGAAATTGGCCTTCACCAACCAGCTGTCCAGAGACATCGTCATAACAAGTAGAGACATCTCAGAGTTCCCTTCGAGTAGATTCTGCCGGCTCTTGTAGGTCATAATATCTCCATAGACCAGATTGTTATGGTAAGTCGTCCAGCTCAGAACCAGAGCACTGTTGGGCTCCCCACTGGCATCCTTCGTAAGCATAAATTTCGGCATTTCGAATATTGAAAGCGCATTACGTAGATCTGCAGACAATATCTCAACCACAGGTCCTCACCTCACTGTTTTCCAGGTTTGGTTCTTGACCATCGATTCTCCGGGTCATTCCTGACCACATGACTTCCGTTATGCCCTCGCTACGCGCAATCTGAGCAAGGGCCTCCATTACATCTCCCTCAATCAGCTCTTCATCCTTCAGCGGATATTCAAGTCCGAATAGAGAATACTTCTCCACGCAGAGCTTGTTGAAGGCCAACAAATCATACCGTTCGACGTTGGGCATTTCGTTTTTTATGAAGCGTGCGATTGCCCTGATATTCTCTACAGAATCGGTGTGTCCGGGGATTATTGGAGTACGGATCCAGACCGGTATATCTCGTCCTCCCAACAACCTTGCATTTGATAGAATGACATCAAGCGGAACGCCCGTGAAGGAGCGGTGCAGCTCAGGGTCCATCTGTTTCAAGTCTAGCAAGACGAGGTCCACATGCTCAAGGACCCTGAGCCAGACAGATTCGTTAGCATAGCCAGATGTGTCCAGAGCCACATGAATACCCATTTCTTGCAGCGAAGATGCTATCTGAATCACAAACTCGCTCTGACGAAGTGGCTCGCCGCCTGATATTGTAATCCCGCCTTTCGAGGTCTCAAAGAAGACCCTGTCCCGAACCAGTTCCTCTACCAGCTCAGATGCTTCGCGGACTTTTCCGATCATCTCCATCGCACCAGTAGGACATGCTTCTTCGCAAGCGCCGCAAGCAGTGCACTTCTCAAAATCAATCTGCATGCCTGTTTCTGACAGTTGAAGCGCATCCTCTGGGCATGCCTTGATGCACCCGAGATTCGCAATACACTTTGAGCTGTGCCAGACAGGACGTGGAGCAGCATCAATCGTTTCGATATTATGACACCATAGACAGTGTAATGGGCACCCCTTGAGGAACAGCGTTGTTCTGATACCTGGCCCATCCTCTGTGGAGCACCGTTGTATATTAGTGATCATTCCTGTAGTCATCAGAGGCTGTGCTCCGTCCTTGCAATAATCTCTTCCTGCAGTTCTCGGCCAATCTGAGTGAAGAACGCATTGTACCCAGTTACGCGGACTAGCAGATTGGAGTACTTCTCAGGATTTCTTTGAGCGTCCCGCAGCGTTGAAGCATCGATGATGTTTATTTGCAGTGCGGTGCCTCCAGCTTCGTTACAGGCTCTGAGCAATGATGCGAGCTTTTTGATATGCTCGGAACTTCGAACCATTGATGGACTTATCGTGACAGTGTGAGAAGCTCCGTTAGGAACAGTCTCGAGACCTAGTTTCCCGACCGAGTGGATTGAAGCTGTAGGTCCGCTGGAGTCCATACCCTGAACAGCACCTACACCGCCAGAAAGGAATTCTCCTCGTTTTCGTCCATCTGGTGTGGCTGCTGTCAGCGGAGCCAATGGTATATAGTAGTTCCAGCTCAGATAGCCAGCTCTGTATTTTCTCCCTGTAAAGGGATTCATATGTTTTGCAGCCTCGTTTGCCCAAAAGGTCGAGAGCTCTCTCGCTATCTCGTCGGCGTATCCATTGTCGTTTCCGAATTTGGGCGCCTTATTACGTAGGAGCTGTCTTAAATCCTCATAACCATCATAATTCGCTTGAATCGCACTGAGAAGCTCAGCAATGGTGGCTCGCTTCTGTTCAAATACCATCATTTTCACTGCTGCAACAGAGTCTGCAAGGGTTGCAATGCCCATGCCCTCCATGGTAGCGAAATTCCACGTCGTTCCGCCCTCGTTGATATCTTTCCCGTTTTCAGCACAGCCGTCCATTAAGGCGCTGAGGTATGGAACCGGTTGGTACTTCGCACGCAAAGAGTCTGCCATATTTCCAGCATTGGCCAGCAATCGGACCATTTCAGATAGCTGTGTTTTCACCGCCCCTACGAAATCCTCATACCTTGAGAACATCGTAGCATCACCTGTTCTCACACCAATCTGTCTTCCTGTGGCCATGTCTTTTCCATCATTCAATGCAAGCTCAACAGCCTTTGCTAAGTTGATGTTTACGTCGACTGTATCAGAGCGGTCGTTGCCTTGCATCGTATTCTCAAGGCAACCTACGATTCCGTAGTCCCACGCCTTTTCCTTGGGGATCCCTTCATTGACAAGCCCACTGATAGCGTGCTCATCGAAGTTGAGCAAGAATGGTGAACCCTGAGCTCTTGACAAGATATCTGCAATACGATTCATGAGTTTCTCCGGAGTGTTTCGATGAATCCTAATGTTCGGTTTTGGCTCAAGCAGGTTCATCTCCTCAATGACCTCCAGGGCCAGCCATGTAAGGTCATTTGTCAAGTCCTCACCATCTGAGCCACACCCACCGAGTGTAATCAGTTGTCCAAAACTTGAGTTGATTCCCTGGTTCAGCCCAGTTCGCGCTTGATAGTCATACACGTAGTTGTGCTTGATCCAATAGCATTCGACGAGCTCCTTGGCCTGCTCAGGAGTGATCTCGCCTGAGTCAATACTCTTTCGATAGAAAGGATACATATACTGGTCCCATCGACCATGCGACAGTCCAGCTCCCGGATACGATTCAGCAGCCATGACAAGCATATGAACTGTCCAGAGTGACTGAAGTGCCTCCCAAAAGGTGTCTGGCGGCTCCCAAGGCACTTTCTTGCAGATTCGTGCAATCTCCCGTAGCTCCGCCTCTCTCTGAGGGTCGCTCTCTGCATCGGCCAAGACCTCAGCGGCAAGCGAGTATCTCAGATTGAAGTCACGTGCAGTCTTGCAGCTGAGTATCAGAGCTTGAATGAACTCTCTATGATCATTGGAGTCTACAGCTCTTAGTAGGTTTTCGTACTCCCCGACAAGGCCCTTCATGCCTACTCTCATTACTTTCGCATAGTTGGGAATGATATGACCGGGAACTGACGCTGCTGTACCAATGCCAACTTCGTTCAATCGTTTCGCTTCATCGAACCACTTCGCCATTTCCTTGTTGCGTTTCTTTGATTCACCCTCATTGAGAGACCGTGAAAGCGCGGTGTTGAAATTAAAACCAACAATCAGCTCCCCATCAAGAATTGTAACGGGCATATACTTCGTCATGACTTCATAGAAGAACAAGGCACGTCTCATTTCCAGACCATGAGACCAGTAGTCGGGCGGAAGCTCAACAGGAATTGCCATTGCTTCCAATGATGCGCTTACTGAGGGAAAGAATTGGTAGAGTGTTGGCTCATTTGCCCAGTCATGTGTCGAATAGAGCGCATCCCAATCTGTACCAGTCGAAAACGCAAAGGGCTCGTTGGTTTCTTTTCGCTCGCTGAAGGAGTAAAAGTGCTTCCTGAGACGTTTCACCCTTTCCGAGAGATTGTCAGAAGGCGACCAGATATCCGAACCGGTCACTTCTCTGTCAGTTGCCATCAAATCATATCCCATGTTTCAGTGGCTTCAGAGTATGAGCCTCGACTAATATATCTCCTGTTGTAC
>CAYPUO010000219.1:0-5778 GCA_964413775.1 uncultured archaeon | reverse complement strand
AAAGGGACTTGCACAGATGCGTAAGAGCTCGAAACAGATGTTCGAAGAGAACGAGGAAGAAGAGGAGTAGTCCTCTCAAGAGTGACGTAATCTGTGTCACTCCTTCTTTTTCTCTATGGTTTAGAGAAAACGGTGTCTTACTGCGAAAGCTGAGCACCATAACGAATTGCGCAAAGTCCATCACACCCATTGAATTCGTATCCACAACTCTAAAATACTCTCTAGAGCGGTAAAGTCTACAAATTGCACAAGACTGCAACGGAGATTTTCTAGTTTGATAAGTCAAGACAAGCTTCAGACTATTCTTCAGAGGCTTCGGGCACAGGAAGGTGTCCGAGGAGTTGTGGTCACAACAATGGAAGGTCTCCCCTTGAGTAGCGATATAGACGCTGATACCACGGAGTCTGTTGCTGCTATCATAACCTCCTTGGTTGGCAAGGCGCTTGATGCGGTCCACGAGCTGAAAGAGGGCACACTGTCATTCCTGACTCTTGATACCTCGAAGGGCCAGATCAACATCGCGCCCGAGCCAAAAGAGGGTCTCATTCTAGTGGTCCTCAAGAATAGTCAGTGAGATTGATGCCAAAACCACCGGTCTGGCAGTCACGGAGTCGCCTAAAGAAGAGTGGCTCTCTTGGCGTCATTTTAGCCAATCCCCCTGTCTTCTCTGTAGCAAACATTGTGAGCAGTAGGCGCATGTAATCCATTTGCGCATTTACAATGCCTTTATAATGAGCAATCCCCACAAGTAATAAATAGAATTCCATTACAGCTTACCGTTGAATCAAATGCAGCATAGCGGGGAAAATGCACGATGTCGGATCCCAAGACCTTCGATAAGATACTGACTGAAATCATTAGGCAGGACCGTGGAATCAAAAAGGTCATCCTAGTCGATAAAACCGGACTGACCATTGCTAACGTGAGCAAACTATCCGCCTTCGTCGTAGATACTGACAGCATCGGTGCGATTGCCAGTGCAGTGTTCTGTGCAAGTGAAGAACAGGGCAAGAACCTGCAGATTGGCGAGCTTGAGATAGTCACATCTGAGTTTTCAGAGGGCAAAATCTTCGCATCAGCCTGTGGTAAGGGAGTACTCTGCGTTGTGTCGGAAGCAGAAGTCAACATAGGCATGATCCGTCTGGTCATGAAGAAGCAAGGCGTACAGCTTGCAGAAGAGCTTGACAAGTTCCTAGCAGTAGAGCCATCGCAGGCAAAGGATGAGCTCGACGAAGAAGACTTGAAGTCGGCACTTGAAGAACTTGAAAGAGTCTAGGGCATCCAGTGTTTATCGCCCACTGCAATATCTGTGTATGCTCAAGCAATGCTTTTATGAGAGTGGACTTCTAAAACACTCAACCTCCCTATGCAGGGCTGGGACTTAGAATATATCGCTGGCCTTGGTGTGTTGGGACAGCCGCTTGACAGCTGTGATTCGAAGAGGTGCTATAACGTGCGCAAGGACGATCGTGGTCGTATTCATCTTAAACTGGTCTTCTATGGGCCATCGCTTGGTGGTAAGACCACTGCTCTCAGATGGCTCTATGGCAAGGTTGAGGGCCTACAGAAAGGCGAGTTCACAGCTATCGAAGATGAGACCAACCGCACACTATTCTTTGACTATGTCCCCATGAGCGCCGGTGGAAGAGTCCTTTTCGACGTATTCACAGTTGCAGGCCAAAAGCGGCACAGACACCAGAGGAAAGTTGTCCTTCAAGGCAGTGATGGTATCTTGTTTGTTGCAGACTCTTCTCCAGACCAGCGTGAAGAGAACACAGAGAGTTTTGAAGAGCTAAAGCTATTTCTGGGTGACGACCTCGGTCGGAATATCCCCATAGTTGTTATGCTTAACAAGCGCGACCTGCCGAATAGGATGTCCCGCGATGAAATGCTTGATCTTCTTGGACTCGGGAGCAATGTGCCTATCTACGAAACGATAGCTGTCCAAGGCGTTGGAGTTAAAAGAGCTTTTCAAGCTATAGCAAGAGAGGTAATTCTTAAGCGTATGTACCGGTAGCGAAGAATCCAAGGTGGGTCTTATGAGTCAGTCTCGCGGTGATACATTGGAAGGTGTGCTGAACGAGCTTCAGGGTAGCATCCCGGAGATAGAGGCATGTGCGATAGTCAGTGTTGAGGGATTGCCGATTGTATCAGCACTTCCGAATGAAGTGGATGAGGCTAAGGTTGCTGCGATGACGGCCGCCATGCTCACCCTTGGAGAGAAGGCTGCAATTGAGCTAGGCAAGGGTAATCTCGAGCAGGTCATCATCAAAGGGAATAATGGATGGCTCCTTGCGATTCAAGCCGGCCTCAACGCATGTCTTACCGTTTCGACCACAGATCAGGCAAAACTAGGACTGGTCTTTCTTGACATGAAACGAGCTGCTGATAAGATTGCAGAGATGATATAGTATCCCAGAAGAAAGAAGTTCGCATATCCGAAATCTCAGGTTGTGCACATAGTTGAACATTGCAGGACCGGTCTATAGACTATACGAGTGGTACCTTCACAGTCAGCTTGATGAGAGCCGCAATCCCCGCCACATCGGGCTTATTCTTGATGGAAATAGACGATATGCCCGAGTGGTAGGCGCAGAGGTGCCATGGTATGGCCATAGAGCTGGAGCCCAGAAGGTGCTTGAGGTCTTGAGATGGCTCTGGGAGGCGGGGGTAAAGGTCTGTACGCTTTATGCGTTTTCCATTGAGAACTTCCAGCGCTCTCAGGACGAAGTGCAGGAGATTATGAGTATCCTGAAAGACAAGTTCTCCGAAATAATTGACAATCCTGATGTCAAGCGTCACAAAGTCAAGATTAAGGCAATTGGTCGGGTAGACTTGCTCCCTGAGGAAGTACAGGTTGCGATTAGATCTGCAGAGGAAGAGACCAAGGACTATGACGATTACTGTCTAAATATTGCTGTTGGCTACTCGGGACGGAGTGAGCTGGTGGATGCGGTGAAGGCAATTGCTGAGGAGATCCAGATCGGCAGACTAAGTCCTGATACCATTAATGAGGACATCATTGAAGCACATCTGTATACCAAAGACACTCCTGACCCGGATTTGATTATCAGAACCTCGGGCGAAGAACGGCTTTCTGGTTTTCTTCTCTGGCAGTCTGCATACTCGGAACTCTACTTCGAGCAGGTATACTGGCCAGCTGTACGGCGCATTGATATTTGGCGCGCTTTGCGGTCATATCAGAACAGGTCCCGTCGCTTTGGAAAATAGTCACATGCCGTGCAGTGTGTCATACATCATTATATAGTCTTAACATGTGAGCAGTACATGCAGTCAGCATCAGGCTCTCTGAGTTTGGTAGAATCGTAGAGGATTGAGTGAAGTGACACGAACACCAGTTGATGTCTATCAGGGTCTGACACAGACCAGACTCGGGGATGATATCAATAAGAGCATCACGGTATTTGTGAGCAAGTTCTCTGACTATTCCCTTGCCGAAGTGCAGCTCACTACTCATCTTTCACGGTTTATTGGGCTCATGGCCAGACTCTCTGCATACCTGAACTCAAGGTACATTGCTGGAAGAGATGACCTGACCATTGCTGTCGACTTGCTAGACCATGTCACATCGACTACCAAATGGTGGGTGCTCGATAGACGCAGCCCTGGATTTGTCTTGAGGCCCAGAGTGCGTGACCCTCGAGACTTCATAGGGTCAATCAGAGCAGTCTCGCTGAGCGGACCTATCCTCACGAGAATCACTGGTTCGACAGGTAAACTTGAAAGATTTCTTGACGAACAGGATATAAAGAATTCAACGCAGCGGAAAACATTGCTTGAGTCACTAGAGTCATCATGGACTCTATTGAGTGCATTCATTTCACGCTATGAAGGCCGCACACAGGCAACTGAAGAGGATTTTGAGAGAGCCTATGATGTCATGCGAATTCTTCTCTTCTATATACCACTGACGGATCTGAAGGCGCTGGTTGCAAGCAGGACTATTGCTACTAGTCCGGTCATGGTCAAGGCAGCACGCATCTCGCTTTCCCCCGGGTTCGAACGAAGGATTGAGACCTCAGTTGCTGCGCATCTGGAGAAACAGCACGAAGAAGGTCTCACTCAAATTGCGACTTCCAAGCCGAGCGCATCGAGAAACATCCTGACAAACTCCCTCAGAATTCTCGCACAGCTGCAGGGAGTTGAGAGAAACGTCCAGCGGATTGAAGAAGACAACTACGAGGCCTTCACACTAGCCTCAATCGAGCAGCTTGAGCGGTTGGGTCTCTCAGCGGACAGCCTTGATAACGAGGCATCCGTGATTCGTCTCTTCAAGAACCTGAAACCGGAGGAAGGCTTGAATGAGCATATTGAGTTGTTGACTCGTCGTCTTGAGGGACTTATCATCGATACTTCTGGAAACCGTGACTTTCTCGTCCAGAATGCACGGTTTATTCCGAGGTTACTGGCACTCCTACTGCTTGTCGCAGCTGGTACCAATGACTCAGAAGGACTTCTATCCGATTCTGATATCAAGAGAGGGCTGATCTTGCTTGCAGAGCTATTCACTGAGTAGCTTTTTCGCTTGCATTCGGGTCGGCGATTAGGATTCTTGCATCTACTACAAGAGCTCCCTTTCCCTTCTCATAGACAAAAGTTGGGTTGCAGTCCAGCTCGTTTATCTCTTGGTTCTCGTGGACCATCTTCGATACTGCCAAGATCACATCGATAAGCGCATCGATATCTCGAGGTCCCTGTCCCCTAACACCATCAAGGATCTTTGCTGCCTTGATCTCACCTACCATCTCTCTCGCGTCACTCTCTGTTAGTGGTATGAGCCTAAAGGTGACATCTTTGAGCACTTCAACAAAAATACCTCCAAGGCCAAACATGATGGCGTGTCCGAACTGAGGGTCTTTGGTCACCCCAATAATCACTTCTGTGCCCGTTTCTGCGAACTCGCTGATGAACACACCTCGGCTTAGATCAACGTCAACTCCTTTCTCAGAGCCGTACTTCTTGGCGTTCTGTATTATAGTGTCAAAGGCCTCTCTCACGTCATTATCGGTCTTCAGATTGACTTTGACACCGCCAGCGTCCGATTTGTGAAGGATATCCTTTGACAAAATCTTTAGTACTACTGGATACCCTATCTTAGCAGCTTCTCTGACAGCATCATCTGCGGTGCTCGCTGTTGCATAGGCTGGAATAGGCAGCCCGTATTCTTTCATGATGTCCTTTGCTTCGTTTTCTAATACGAATGTCCTGCCTTCTGACAAGGCAGTTTCAAATATCTTCTTAGCAAGTTTCATTTATTTCAGACCTCTCAATCTTGTTAGCTGACTACCTCTCTTATTTATCATTTGTCAGAGCCAAATGTCTTCTTGAAGTCCTTTCCATACTTGATCTGGCCGTATTGGGCAAGGGCTTTTGCAGCTAGCGCCCCCTTCTCTCCAGTTGCATATGTTGGGACTCCCATTAGCTCCATAATTTCTCCTGCCTTTGTAGTGAAGCCTCCTCCCATCGAGATTACGACAAAGGGTTTTCCTGAGTTTCTAGCCGCGTTAGCTATTGAGTTGGTTATATTCATTCCAAGGCTGGGTGTCTGCAGGAGCATACCAACCACAAAAATATCATACTCGTCACTTGCAATCGCTTCCTCAAACGCAATGTCATAACGGGACGAGTCAGAGTCTCCGACCACATCGATTGGATTGCCGATTGCACAGTATGGAGGGAGCTTCTCTTTGAAGCGTGCTTCCAAATCAGGGGATGGATGTGGCTGGGCAAGTCCTAGAGACTCGATGGCATCAGTTT
>CAYPUO010000218.1:0-5793 GCA_964413775.1 uncultured archaeon | reverse complement strand
GCCTCGTCCTATCAGTGGGACTCGACTGGTTTCACGCATAAGAACTACAAGGCTATGGTCAGGGTGACAGATAGCTACGGTCTCACGGATCAGATGGAGTCTACTGCATTTGACGCGGGTACTGTGTCTATCACGACAACAACATCGACCGGGCCAACGACAACAACTACTTACACACCGCCAGATTACTCATACCTCCTATGGATTGGACTCATAGGTGGTATTGGTGTTGGTGTGGTTGTGGTCTTGATCCTGTTCTTGGTCAAGAGAAAGTAGCAATCTAGTATAATGGGGACGAAAGTCCCCTATTCCTTTCTTTTTTTCATTCTGCAAGATTATGTGATGATGCTATACGGTGTGTTGATGTGATACTGAGATTTTACAGCATAGCCTGAGGGTTCACGATGTTTGCAGGCCGTTCGCCACGTCTTAGAGCAAGTATGTTATCTACACACATCTCTCCCATTTTTGACCGTGTGCCTGTCGTTGCACTTCCAATGTGAGGCAAAAGGATTGCATTGTCTAGAGTGAGCAAGGGATTAGTTTTCGGTGTCGGTTCTATTTCAAATACGTCAAGGCCTGCAGCAAAGATTTCCTTTCGTGAAAGGGACTCATAGAGTGCTTGCTCATTGACGACCGGCCCTCTCGAAGTGTTTACGAGCACTGCTGTGGGCTTCATAAGTCTAAACTCATCGTGAGAGATGAGGTTCCTGGTTTTATCGGTCAAGGGCACATGGATTGTAACAAAGTCTGACCCCTTTAGGAGTGCTTTCAATTCGGAGCGCGTAGCACCAAGTGTTTCGTCGACTCTCTTTGTGTAATCTGTGATGGAGTGGGAGTTGTATAGGATTTTCATGCCGAATCCTTCTGCTCGTCTGGCAACTGCAGAGCCAATTCGTCCCATTCCAATGATACCCAAGGTCTTGCCGAAAACATCCGCACCGAGTAAGAGTTCTGGTCCCCACGCAACTTGCCATTTTCCTTCTCTTACATATCTATCTGCCTCGGTGACTCTTCTGGCTGTAGACATTATCAGTGCCCATGTTAGGTCGGCTGTTGCTTCAGTAAGAACATCAGGTGTGTTGGTCACTACCACTTTTCTCCTTGTGGCCTCTGCTAGGTCGATGTTATCATACCCAACAGCATACTGTGCGATAATCCTGAGGCTTGGCAAAGCACCGATAATAGTCCTGTCAATCTTGTCTGACAGTAGTGTGACCAGACCATAGCAACCCTTCGCCCTCCCAACTATCTCTGCTTTGGTCGGAGGTTGTTCAGACTCCCAGATATCAACGTCAAAAGACTCTTGTAGTCGTTTGATACCCCTACCAGGTATCCGTCTTGTAAGGAATATTCGGTCTGTCATTGAAATCGTCTGTTGAGGATGCACACAGAAAGAAGGAAAAGGCTTTCCAATAGTCAGTGTCTGACAATTGCTAGTACCTACTCAAATCTGAGAGGCAATGCTGAAAACCGTTGCCTTATATTCTATTTTCCGTAAAGTACATGAGGTTCCTAGGGACTATCAGAGCGGAAACGGGTGAAAAAAAGGTGAAGATGTCCAGCTTTGAGCTTCCACGAAGTGCCATAATTGTTTTGGATCGACTAACGCACGAAGGGCCAATGACTCCTAAGGACATCAGCAATAAAGTCGACCTTGCACCCCGTACAGTTTCCTTTGCTCTCAGGAAGCTTATGGGCCAGAACCTCTGCAGGAAGATTCCTAACCTCACTGACATGCGGCAACCTCTGTATCTTGCCGACCACGACCGAGCGAGAGAATTTCGCATGAAATACGAGCATGTCTTTCGACAGGTGCTAATGTGATCTGAAATTAGTGCCAACTTCTGCCTGTGTTACGCAGACGTTATTCCATCATAGTTAAGTGGCTGTCTGTTGCGGGGAGAATTGATGTGATTGAATGGCACACGAGGGATACACCATCGTTATGACTCTACTTGGTTTCATCCTTTTGTTGGGCTACTTCCTTGGGCCGAGAAAGGAAGTCCGGCGTGTAAAACGATTGGAGGCGATGGTTATGCTTGTGCCAAGCGGGCTTCTTTTGATTGTTCTCGCAATCGTTGTCTACTCGGGTATTATCGGTTAGGCCTGTAAAACGTCATCTCAAGAAGTTTCAAAAGGATTGCCACTGAAACAAAATCCGCAGTCGTGCCTGGATTATGACGGTTTCCATCCTCTCGTAGAATCGAGTCAAGTTCATTTAGAAGATGCGTTGTGTTCTTGTTTCCTGTTTCTGAGGCAACGATTCTCTTCGCCAGTTCCTGAATCTCACGTGCCTTTCGCATACCTGCTTTCTTTATTATTAGACCGTCGGGTTGTTTTGCTAGAAGCCAAATAAATGTCCGTACGACACCTTCCTCAAGGTCATCAAGACAGGTTGACACTCTATCAAGATATGGGTACACCTCCCCAATTGTCAGATTGAAATACTCAGACCACTCTTTGCTAATTGGTTCGACCTCCGAAGAGAGTCTAAACATCTCCTGGAGAGTGATATTGTCTTGCTTGATGTTCTCCATCACCTTCGGGTTGTTGAAATCGAATCTGTCGTGGATGCCAGTCCATGTCTGGATTTCTTGATTCCTGTTTCCTCTTGGATTTGCTAGGTGAAATGCACGAAACATGTTTAGTGTGTCATCAACAGTTGTATTATCGATGATTTTTACAATCCAGTTTTTCAGAACCTGGGTGTCAAACTCACCTGTCTTGGAAACCGTTGCGCCTGCAGCAACAACAACGGGAATGTATAGTAGAATTGTCCCAATGATTGTGTTTCTCTGGTTCAGACCGCTGAAGACATCTCTGGAGCACTCCAGTATTAGGGCACCAAGCCCAACCTCCTCCGGACCTATGGTTCCAGAAACCAACTGGGCTCCCTTGTCTGCCGATTTCAATAGACCGCGCCCTAGCAACGATGCACTTGCAAGGAAATGTCTGTAGCCCGTATCTGAGAATCGCCTAAGTCTATTGACATTTCCTGGCTTTGGTGAACTGACTTCCAGCAATACGGAAAGTTGTGAGATACTCGTGATTTTCCAGGCATTTTCTGACATCGTTGTTGCTGGGTGCGGCTTCTTCCTTATCAAGTTCATGTATACAGACAAGGATAATTAGAGGGACTGCAGAGGAAGGGACGATTAGCATGACCATCTCAGCAAGGCTTACTTTCTCCCAAGTTGGGCTCTTTATATCTATTCTAGCCTATCTTGCAGTTCGCGGTTTCTTCGTCATTCTAAACATCGGCCTTCTTTGGACACAGGCAGGAGGATTCTTTGCGATAGCCTTTCCAATCATACCAGTCATAGTGCTGGGATTTACTGCCTGCGTCGTTTCATATGGATACTCGTACCTGGGTCTATGGTTAATGGATCACAACCAATACTATCTTGGCCTGCTACTAGTTTTCATTGGTGTCATTCTTGTCCCTGGCGGCATCGGTGTATACTCCTGGATTGCATTTCCTCTGATTTAGGGCTAATTCACAATCCTGGGAATGATTTCTGATGACTTTCCCCTTAGAACAATATCCGCCACATTGTCCCGGTTCATTCCTTCCAGGCTGACGAGGATGACATAAGCTCCGGATTTCTTCGCCAGCTGAGGAAGATATGCCGCAGGATATACAGTCAGGCTTGTACCAACCACAAGCATGAGATCACTGTTTCGGCAGAGGCCAATCGCCTTCTCCATGGCATCCATCGGCAGTGGCTCATTGAACAGGACTGCTCCTGATTTTAGAATGCCCCCGCACTTCTCACACTTGGGAGGGATCTCCCCATTGGCAACTCTTCTCTGGATTTCAATGCCGATATACTCTTGGTGACACTCCAGACAATAGGCTCGCTCATAGTTGCCATGCAGTTCGATAACATTTCTGCTCCCTGCCGCCTGATGCAGGTTGTCAATATTCTGCGTGATTATGCCTTTCAGTTTGCCTTCCTTTTCCAATTTCGCAAGAGCAAGGTGTGCTTTGTTTGGTTTTGCCTTGAGGAATAGTTCTGCTAGCTCCTGCCCCATTGTCCAGAACTTGCTTGGATCATCAAGAAAGCTATCGTAGGTGGCATATTCTAAGGGATCATATCTTTCCCATAGCCCTCCTTCAGACCTGAAATCGGGTATCCCGGAATCCACACTAATGCCTGCCCCAGTCAAAGCTATGATTCTCTGAGAAGCAGCAATTTTAGTCCGCGCTTCGGAAATGAGATTGTCTTCAGCCATGATACTGCTTTTTATGACATTGCCTCTCATTTTGTTTTCGGTATCAGATGGATGCTATGTCGAAAGCTTTTTCTTGGATTTCGAAGGACAGACACTGGAGTCACTGAGGGAATCTCCCAGCATTTCCCATGCGAGGTCATATCTGACTTCTATGCTTCTCTACGTGAATGTCAACAGTATAGTCAGTAAAAGGCAGGACATGTTTCGATGAAAGAACAGAATGATGAACCCCCGAAGGAACCTGAAGTTCCCACAGATGGCGCTGAGGAGTCTGAAGAAGTGTCTATGGACTTCGATGAGCCTGTTCTCGAAGAAGAAACTGGTCAGAGTCAGACATCTGTAGCTGAAGGCGACGAGGTCCCTTCATCACAAGAGCGCGAGGACTTCAAGGAGATCGAAGACAAATATCTCAGATTGCAGGCTGAATTCGATAACTATCGGAAGAGGATGAATGCTCGTTTTGAGGAAGTGGCTCAATATGCGAGCGAAGGCATTATCCTGAAGATCCTTGACGTAGTTGACAACCTGGAGCGCGCATTGGAAACAGACTTCCAGGCGAATCCAGAAGCAGCTAGGGATGGTATTAGGGCGATTATTGATCAAGTGGAAAAGATATTCCTAGCAGAGCAAGTTCGTCCTATTGAAGTACTTGGCAAGGAGTTTGACCCCTATTATCAGAACGCGATTAACACCGCAAATGATGAGAGCCTGCCAGATAAAACTGTCATACAGGAGTACCAAAAAGGATACATGATTCGAGATAAGGTGCTAAGACCCGCCGTGGTCTCTATCAATCGACACCAAATGGCTGAAGAGCAAACCGTATCCGAAGAAGTTGAGATGGACAATGATTCAACAGGAAATGAAGAAAGTGAAAGTGAAGGTGGTCAATAGTGTCTAAAATTGTAGGTATTGATCTTGGAACTACGAATAGTGGTATTGCTTACATGGAGGGTGGAAAACCCACCATAATCCCAAACGCTGAAGGTAAGCGTCTTACTCCCTCTGTAGTTGGGATTACTCCAAAGGGCGAGATCGTAGTTGGGGAATTGGCGAAGAGACAGGCCGTATCCATGCCTGACAGAACTGTAAGATCGATTAAGCGCCACATGGGCGAGGACTATAAGGTCAGAATTGGCGACAAGGATTATACTCCCCAGGAAATCTCCGCAATGGTTCTTGCGAAGATGAAGAGAGATGCAGAGGCATTTCTTGGAGCGGAAATAAAGAAAGCAGTGATTACTGTTCCAGCGTATTTTAATGATGCACAGAGGCAGGCCACAAAAGATGCAGGCCGCATAGCAGGATTCGAAGTTGATCGGATTGTAAACGAGCCCACTGCATCTGCATTGGCCTATAACCTGGAGCGCGCTGAGGAGGTCAGGACCCTTGTATTCGACTTAGGTGGTGGCACTTTTGATGTGACTGTCCTTGATATAGGAAAAGAAGAGGGTGATGTTGTCTATCAAGTTCTCTCAACCAGCGGAAATAATCATCTGGGCGTAGATGACTGGGATGATCGAGTAATCGTCTGGATTGTGGATGAGTTCTAGT
>CAYPUO010000217.1:0-5803 GCA_964413775.1 uncultured archaeon | reverse complement strand
GCTCAGTTCGTATTGCATCAAGGGATGATCGGATCTTGTCAAACTGACTAGTCTTGATTGCTCTTTCACTGATTGGAATATCAGCGATAACCTTCCAGAGAAGTGACTCATCAGACAGATTATTTGCGACTTGTATCAGGGTAACCAGACTCATCTCGCTAAGCTGAATTTCTTCTCCTCGTTCCCATTTTCTGAATCTTCTTGAAATGGCCCTGTTTCGGTTCTTTCGACCATAGTACATGTCGAGGATTTTTCTACCAATCATCACACGGTGATTCATGGGTATCGACGCAAACATCTCCCGGAGATTCTTACCTCCTAATAGATCACAGAAGTTTCGTAGCTGGCGCTTGTACTCAGTGAGAAGATCAAGCACTCTCCGTTCTCGATCCGAATGTGCGAATGGAATACCAAACTCCGCAAACGGCGCAACAAACCCGTATGCAATAAGGTCCGCGTAGGGCATGATATACGCTAGGTCTAGGCCTATCTCATCAAAATTCGTTCTGAATGCTTCAGCAGTTCCCGAGAAGCCAACCAGCCCTTCGAGACTTCCGTCCCTTAGCCAGTCAATCAGAACCTTTGTCACTTCAACAGAAACACTTCCCAGTTTCTCGACAACCTTGTGAACTTCGTCCAGAATCACATATCTGATGTTACTTCCTTGCAGAAACTTCTCAAGTGAAATCTGGTCGAATCCGCCTTTTCCCTTAGGCGAGCCAAGCTGGGCCAGAGAGGTATATGTCATCACCAAAACAGGTGGTGAGAACCCTGCCTTCTTTCGTTCAGCAACGTATGCGGTAGGAGGGCCAGAAAAGACAAAATCGGGTGATAATTGCAGGCCGATATCTTTGTAGCACAGTTCCCTAACCCATTGTTGTTCGTAGTTGACGGTCGGTACAAGCACGAGAATTGCCTCGCCCAAGGACATTGAGCAGAGCCAATCTTGGATTGCCATCATTCCAATCAGTGTTTTTCCCGACCCGGTTGGCGCTTCAATAACCAGTCCCTGATACCCATGACCTTTGAATATAGCAAAGGCATCTCGCTGATAGGGACGAGGAACAAGCGAAGAGATCAAATCCTTGTAGTGCCACGCACTTATCCTAGGCTTCTGAGTTCCGCTCATTTCAACTATAGTTGCAGTGAACAAATCTGAAACAACGTGGCCAGCACCTGACAGTTTCTCGAAAAACCTTTGAAAGGCGTCTCGCCTGTGTATTATATTTGAAATGCCTAGGAAGCCTTCCCTCTCGAATTGCTGATACAGCTCGTTTCCAAGAAAGGCTTTCAGAGACGCATCATCGAAGTTGGTTGACTTGTAGGGCCTTCTTGTCCTCGAATACAGCCCATTTTCATGCTCGATATAGCCATTCGATATCTGTTCGTTGAGTTGTCTTTTTATACTGGCCGTGCTCGTTTCTGGAATGAATTGATGTCTATTGATGTAATCTGTCAACTCTGCTGCAGAAAGCGGTCCACTTGTATCCTCTAGATAGGTAACTATGAGGTCCCTTGTAATCTGCTTCCTTAAGGAGGGATCTATTGTCAAAGGCAATGGGATAACGTTCGGGGCAGTTCTATACATGTCTGTGAGAGGTGTGTTTAGAGCTATCAAGCTTCGCAGTGTAGCTACTATCCTAACCACATTCTTCTCTTTGAGAGCATCTTGTAAGGAGCCCATGGTCCTTTCATAATAGTCAATGAGAGCATAGAACCGACTTCGCATACCTGCGAAATCCTTCTTTTCAAGGCTCATGTTGAATTCTTGGTGCAATCTCGTCGCAAACGCTTGAGCTTGCCAGTAGTCCGCTGAGAAACTGACCAGTTGCTCCCTGTTTTCCATTGAGAGAAATGAAGGGTCTATTGGAAGTGAAACCGCTCGGCCCAAGGCCTGTGAATCCTCATCTGATGATTTGTCTCCGCCCATAGTCTTCCCTACCACTTCAGATGTGCCTTAGCTCGGTGCCTTTTTCCCTTTGATTAACGCAACATTGATGCGCTCCACAAGCTCTCTGGGACTGAAAGGCTTGGTAATGTAGTCATCTGCTCCAGCCGAGAGACCTCTTACCATGTCTTGCTCCTCTGCCTTTGATGTGAGCATGATTGCCACAGGTGCCGAATCTCCCAGCTTCTTCTTCACATCAGAAACTACTTGGTAGCCATCTTTTCCGGGCATCATCACATCAACAACAATCACATCAGGCCTTTCCGCAAGGACCTTTTGTACCCCGTCTACACCATCAGATGCAGTAATCACATTGAATCCTTCTTTTGACAGTTTGATTCGGATCAACCTGAGAATGTCTGCCTCATCATCAATTGCGACAACCTTCACTGATTCTATGGGCTCAGGACCCGGAGTCTCAACTCTAAGGACCTTCCAATAGTATAGCAAACTAACAAAAGCAGCAATAAACAGGACAACTGCCAATATGGATGTAATCAGATTTGAAAGCAAGAATAGCCAAGTTCCACTGACTAGAAACACCATTACAAGTACCAGAATAATCCAGATAGTTCGATTACTCATTGAGAGCACCCCATCTCTTTCTAGAATCTTCCCTTGAAACAGCAGCATACACCTCTATTCCTAGATAGAAGCGAAACCGCTCTGTAGCCTCTTCTTTTATCTCTCTTGCCATAGCAAAGCACTTCGCATGAACAAGCTGGGCATCTTCGAAAGTACTGAGAGTCATTTTCTTAGGCCCTCTCAAGACTGTAGGTAACAGACTTTCCATGCGCTCAGCAGTAATAATTTCATTTGGTTGGTATCTCCGTCCACCCAAGAAGACCAAGAGAGGAGTCCTGAGTTTACTTCTTAGATATTCTATTCGAAACTGTCTCCGTGCAGCTTCACTGGGAAATGCCAACACCGCAGATACTCCTTCCTTCATTCTTGGCCATCCCGTTGCTTCTTGCTTTCATGTGGCATCGGGGACTGATTATCAGCTTTTGCCTTCACGCTCGTCTTCCGTTGCTTATCTTCGATGTGAACTCTAATAGCTGCGCGTAGCTGAGCCTCACGTATGGGTTTTACTAAGAACCCAGATGCTCCTGCTGCAATAGTTTCTTCAGTCACCGATTCATCTGCACTCACAAAGACAATCAATGCATCAGGGTCAATCTTCAGTAACGCACTCGTAGATTCGATCCCATTCATCACAGGCATTCTCTGATCCATCAGAATGATATCAGGCTTTACATCCATCTTGGAATAGATATCAATGGCTTCTTGTCCATCGTATGCTTGGGCCACAACTTCGTGACCATCAAGATTGAGAATCCGCTTGAAGATCTTATGAAGAAAGTCATCATCGTCAACAATCATTATGGTCGCCATTGTCGTCACCAGCAAGTTGAGTGCCCATTTTGCCGCTCAAGCAATACCCCAATTTCATCCATTCTCGCGATAGTCTACTGCCAAATGCACAAATCAGGCATCTTCATCATTGATAACATTTCCTCCGATAGATGCGCCTTAGTGCCACGGACCGAATGCAGGAATCTTTGGAGCCAAGAAGAATAGAAGGAAGAGAGGAGCCACTCCCCAGACCAGCAACGAGTTTAACTGGGAATCAATAGGCAGGACCGCTCCAGAGCAGACACACTCTGAGGAACACTCATAAAACGTGTTAAAGAAGCGAAGCATTGAAGAGAGCCCAAGAAGTATAAAAAGGTAGCAACTAGAAGACCTGTATGCATCAGAAACAAGCTGATATGAGCATTTTGAAACAAGACCATTGACGGTCACATCGAGTGAAAGAACTCCTATCGTAACAAGCTGCGGACGGATCTGCGCAGGTGAACCGAATGCCAAGAAAAGAACCCAGTTCCCACCCCCCACTGCCCACCTCAACTGAAAGCATGATCCATCAAATTATTTGCCTGAGACAGACCTCGATGCTCCTCTCCAAAGCAAGGGAAGAGGCACAGCAAGTGCTATACTCACTCGTTCACTTGATACCCGAAGGTTGGCAGCACCCAGAAAACACATGTGCGCGCATTGTCTTGGAGGACTTAGAGGTCGCAACTGAAAACTTCAGAGAAACAGACTGGATTCAGTCAGCTGATATTCAGATTGGAGATGAGGTGAGAGGAAAACTTGAGGTTGGATATCTCAAGGAGTATGAGCAAATGGAAGAAGGACCGTTTCTCTACGAAGAACGCAGCTTGCTCGAAACCGTAGCAATGGAACTTGGCTCATTCTTAGAATATAGAAGAATAGAGAGGCTGAAGGAACAACAGCACAAAGAGCTGGAAATCTATGCATCACTTCTCAGGCATGACTTACGGAACGATGTTGCGGTGATTGTAGGGAACATTGAGATATTCCGAATGGTGAATCCTGATCCTGATGAGGTGATGAGAGAGATCATCCAGTCAACCGAGGCAGTCTGCGAACGTATGATGGGTGTCTTATCGACCTTTGGACGTTCAGCGAAGATGGCTCAGACGTACATCGCGCCGCTGGTCAGCTCTGTTGCATCTCAGTCGCGTGATGTGTATCCGAATCTGACGATTAATGTCAAGATGGGCAGAAATGCAGATACATTCCGCATTCCGGAGAGCAAGCTTCTTCCAATGGTCTTTGACAACCTGTTTAGAAATGCGGTACAACATGGAGGCAGCTCCCCTACGGTTGATGTATCAATCTCAAAGAAGGAGGGAATGGTAGAGGTCGTTGTAAGTGACGACGGACCTGGTATTTCTGATGAAGTCAGGGACAAGTTGTTTCAAAAGGGAGCCTCCACACGAGGCGGAGGACTTGGACTCTATCTCTCTCGGGTCATCATCGAAACGATGGGAGGTTCCATTGACCTCGATGAGTCTAAGAAAGAGAGAGGGGCAACGTTCAGAATCCTAATACCTCTTCAAGTCTGAAGGAACCTATTCGACCCGGAATCAGCATTTCTGGAGCCAAGTGAGCAGTGTACTGGTGCCTTGAAATCGCCGCTAGAGATTGCGAGCGTGTTGAGGATAGTCCTAAAAAAAGGCTCACTTACACAAGTCAACCATCCAGAAGTGCTGGTCCTGGCCACCTGTCGCGATATCCGCGATCTTCCTGGGCGCACCACATTCAATACTCTGGTGCTTCTTGAGAAGTGAACTAAGTATATCGAGATAAGAACTAAAAGGTAATCGAAGCAATACTTGGCTTGTTTCTGCTCAGATCATTCTTGTATACGAATCATAGAGGGTGGTAACCAATGAGTGCTGACAATATTGAGATTTCGAAAATAGGCTCTGCTGTGGTTGGAGAAGTAACGTCTAGCTCACTACATTCGCTGAAGAACTGCCTTCAGGGGATTATTGGATTGTCAGAGATTCTGGATGCAAACCCAGAGATTCCAGCAGATGCAAGAACAGATGTCAAGTCAATTCTGAAGATTGCCGGAGAAGCAACTGAGCTAGTCAACCAGATGAGAGCAGCCGCTAAAGGACATGGCCCATCCACTGAACGCTCAAGTACCTCTGTTGCTGTGCAGGCAGTGACCAAAACGCGCTCTGATGTGAATATTCTGGTCGTGGATGATGACCCTCTTGTACTGAGGGTTGTTGCAGGGATGCTTAAAGCATTAGGATATGGAGTAGTTGTAGCTAATGGTGGAAAAGAAGCGTATGAGAGATACCTCAGAGACCCAGAGAGCATATCTATGGTTCTAGCTGATTTGGATATGCCAGAGGTAAGCGGGTTGAAGCTTTCCGAGCTTCTCTTGAAAGAAAACCCGGATTTCAAAATGGTCGTCATGACTGGCTATATCCATGAGGAATTGGGGCTCAATCCAGATGAGTTTGGGCT
>CAYPUO010000216.1:0-5814 GCA_964413775.1 uncultured archaeon | reverse complement strand
AGTGATAGCAGTTCAAGTCTAGGGCAGTAACTGAGAGGCGTGAGGTCAATTTGACGCAGTCTATTACGATATATGATGACTTGCATTAGTGACTTACAGAAGCGTAGCGGCTGAAGGTCAATCTTGGCAATCCGGAGTCGTTCAACTTTGAAAAGAGCAGCATCTACTGGTACCTTCCAGCTAACTTGGTCATTTCCCTCAGTATAGCTACTTACGCTTACAATCGCCATTGCGGTCACTCCTTTTGAAAGGGGTCAAAAAGAAAAGGGCTGAGTTTGGCACATCAAAACACACCTTTGAAGGTTCTTGATATGTGCTATCTTCTGGATACACTCTGCTGAACTGCATGTGATGATGAGAACGTGCAATTGTATTACGTGGTTGTCCTCAGGGGACTTACCCTCACCCACGCACTATGTAGACAATGGATGACAAAAAAGATGTATCTCATCAAATGTGCTACTCATTCAGTCCCTTTCCATTGAGAATCTGCTGCAAATATTTCTCAACCCTTGACTCCCGAGTTTTGGATTGTTTAGCTGCAGAAAAATAGTGAATGTACGCTCTTTGTCGTCCTGGCGTCAATGACTCAAAAGCAGTTTTCAAAGCAGGGTTTTCATCCAACCTATTCTGAAACTCTTCCGGAATTGTGAATTCCGACATCTTCTTGAAACTCACTTTCAGACCGGCTCTCTCCACTTCAATAGCCGCCTGGATGTAGGCTTTCAAGGTAGGTTCCATCTCAGCTATTTCTCGAACACTGGTGAACCGAATCTGGCGCCCCGCCTGCGTTTCCCCTGGTGCAACTAAAACATGCTTGGCATCTTTCAATAAGGCACCTTTGAAAAACATGAGCGCACAGTATTCTTTGAATCCTTGAATTATGGCTATGTTGCTCTTCTGGAACATATAACAAGGTAGACGCCACTTCAACTCCTCGGTCAGCCCACAGTCAAGAGCAATCCTCCTCAGTTTTTTGAATTCTGCCAGCCACTTCTGAGACCTATTCAAAAACGCATCCACCTTAGGACTCATTCTATCCATTTATTGACCCTCTATAAAGCGAGATTATATCCACTCACAATTTTCCTCACTCTTTAAGAAGATGTCAATAGCGGAAGTTGTGGATGGAAGAGGATAAGACTTGCTCTCGTCTATCTCTTTACCGATATAGAATCTCCCTCAGCTCTTCAATCATCGCTAATCCTATTCCTATATACGCATGTTCCAGAAATCCGTGTTAGCCACTCATGAATTTCGAGTTAGGGATTCATCACTTAGTTCTATAAATATCTACACTCGTAGGTGTGCGATCAGCATGGCTAAGAAAAACATTGGCCTTATCAAGCAATTTGGAATGACAATCTCAGAGTATACAAGTGATGAAGTCCGGAATCAGGTATTTGAGGGGAGCGAAAGACTCAACAAGTGCTCGAGGACCGAGATATCTACTTGGTTACAAGGAGCCATGGAGAGGTCTGACCGACTTGTCGATGAGAAGATTCGCTACAAGATTATGGAAGACTGTGGTCATAACTGTGCTGCAGTCAACAAGAGAACAATGGATCAAATGAGAAGGAAGCGAGAAGAATTCGGAAGTCTTGAGGAGTTCATCGACCATGAAGTCAGGAACCCGTCGAAGATTCAGAGGATTGAACGGGACGGTGGACGTATTTTCCAAGTATATTCTCCCAAGGACTTTGGAAAGGGGTGGCGGTGTTTCTGCGCACTATGGCGTGAGATGCCCGACGAAGAAGAGACTTCAACCACATGGTGTCAATGCTCTAGGGCATTCGTGCAGAGAGTGTGGAAGCTGTACGCTGGAAGACCTGTCCGGGTTGAGCTTGTGGAATCATCGATTTCTGGAGCAAAGAAGTGCATCTTCGAGATACATCTCTGACGACTCTCATTCGGAACAGGCCTCTGCTCTCGATGATTTCGATGGGCTTTGGGTGCCTCCTGTCATGTTCTTGCGCACACACAAAGGCCAGAAAGATGGGTCATCTTCCTCTGCATGTCATAATAGACCAGACTCCTATATACAACTACAGGGCCCTCTCCAGGTCCCCGATAAGGTCGTCTATGTCCTCAATGCCTGCTGAAATCCTGAGAAGCGAGTCTGTAATACCTGTCTGCTCCCTGATTGTCCTCGGGATACTCGCATGTGTCATTGAAGAAGGATGCTCAACTAATGACTCAACACCGCCTAGGCTCTCTGCTAATAGAAATAGCTCCAGTTTTCCAAGGAATTCCTTTACTGTGTCCATATCACCATTCAGCTCAAATGACAGCATCCCTCCAAAGCCTCTCATCTGCTTGGTGGCGAGCTGGTGCTGAGAGTGACTAGCAAGACCGGGATAGTATACCCGCTTAACACGACTACTAGCTTCCAGATACTCAGCAATCTGGAGAGCATTCTCCGCATGTCTTTCCATCCTCAGAGCTAGCGTCTTTATTCCTCGTAGGACAAGAAAGCAATCAAATGGCGATGGTACAGCCCCGACGGCATTCTGATTGAACTTGAGTTTCTCGTAGGTGGCCGTATCCGATAGGACAACCGCCCCTCCTATTACATCACTATGCCCCCCTAGGTATTTGGTGGTACTATAGACGACCGCATCCGCACCAAGGTCTAATGGCGACTGGAAGTATGGGCTCATGAAGGTATTATCAACAACAGTAAGCACACCCTTCTCGCGTGCTAATTGTGAGATTTCCCTGATGTCACACATATGCATTAGAGGATTTGTTGGGGATTCCAGCCAGATCAATCTAGTATTAGCCCTGATTGCATTCTCAACGTTCAGCGAATCCCTTGCATCGACATATGAGAACTCAATACCGAAGTCGTTCAGGACGTTATCGAATAGTCTTCGTGTTCCACCGTAGAGGTCATTAAAGGCAACCACATGGTCATCCTTCTTACAAAGTGAAAGGAGTAGAGTGATTTCTGCTGCCATGCCGGAAGCGAAGGCCAGACCATAGCGGGCCTTTTCGAGAGATGCCAGTCGCTTTTCCAGAGCTTCTCTGGTTGCATTTCCGGTCCGAGAATACTCATACCCTGCCGTAGGCCTGTCAAGTTCTTTTCTGGCAAATGTAGATGCCATATGGATTGGGACCACAACATCGCCATACCCTCCCTGATCAAGTCGGGGTTCCTCTCCAGCATGAACTGCTCTGGTAGCGAACTTCATGCAGCACACTCCTCCTCAGTACCATCGAGGAACCCGTGTTCCTTCATCCATCTATCAGAGAAGAGCTTGCTGATGTAGTTCCTGCTAGTATCTGGCAGGAGGACAACGAGTATCTGATTCTCATCCATGCTCGCTGCGACCTTTAGTGCCGAGTAGATAGCAGCCCCTGATGAGCCTCCGGCCATGATTCCCTCGTCTCTGACAAGTCTTCTGGCTGTCAGCAATGCGTCCTTGTCACTGACCGTTACAATCTCGTCTATAATGCCCATGTCCAGAGTATCGGGCAAGAAATCTTCGCCTATGCCTTCTGTCAGATATGAATGGATACTGCCAGATTCATGGTAGAACTCATGATGATACATTGAGCCTTCAGGGTCCACCCCGACCACTCTGATCTCTGGGTTCATTTCTTTCAGAAACCGTCCTGTCCCTGTAATGGTCCCTCCAGTACCAACTCCTGCAACGAACACGTCCACCTTGCCATCAGTCTGATTCCAGATTTCAGGCCCGGTTGTCCTGTAATGAGCCATCGGATTTGCCATATTGTAGTATTGGTTTGGCATGAATGCACGAGGAGTTTCCTTAACAATACGTTCAGCTACACTTACGTAGCTCCTAGGGTCATCTGGTTCAACGTCAGTTGGGGTAATAATCACCTGTGCGCAGAGGGATTTCAGAAGTGCTACCTTCTCTTGGCTCATCTTGTCTGGGATGGTCACAATCATCTTGTAGCCTTTCACAATGGCTGCTATAGCAAGACCTATTCCAGTGTTCCCGGAAGTGGGTTCCACCAACGTATCTCCGGGTTTTATCAGCCCATTTCTCTCAGCCTCTTCAATCATTGCGACGCCAATACGGTCCTTCACACTTCCACCCGGATTGAAAAACTCGACCTTAGCAAGGATTGTGGGAGGCAGACCATTGTTCATTCTGGTCAGCTTGACCAGAGGCGTATTACCAATCGTGTCAAGAATGTTCTCATGTATATGCAAGAACTTCACCACCTTCGCAAACGCTCAGTACATGGTTTCCATAACGCCAACTTACAGCGGTGCGAACAATTCCTAGAACATAACCATAGTTAATGTAATGATATGCGTTTCGATACGCCCTCTCCACGAGAGAGGACATGAACTATCCAGCTCCGCTATCCTTTTGAACAGAGTTCTTCTCTATCCAGCACTGAAATGCTACCTGCTGCCTTGTTTTCGCCTCTCCTTTTCGTAGGCGGATACATCATGATCTACCTCTTAGCCGATTTCATAATCGATACTCTAGGAGATATCAGTAGGTCATTCTCTATCTCTCCATTGGTGCTTGGTCTGCTCATTCTCGGAACTGACTTGGAAGAGAGTATTGTTTCTCTGACTGCTGCAATCAATGGCCTTCCATACTTGTCACTTGGTAATCTCATCGGAAACACGGTAATAGCAATTGGGATTGCATTTGGCTTGCCTGCCCTCTATCTCAAGGCTGAGGTCGACCAGCTCCCGAGGTTCTACTATATTGAGCTGTTTCTTGCCGGAACACTTGTGCTAATGTCAATGATGTTGACAAGCTATCTGTTTCTGTTTGGTTTCTTCTGCATCGTGCTTTTTACTGTCCATCTAATGTACACACTCAAGATACAAAGAGAGTTCCAACTTGCTGAAGGATCGGAAGGACAAGTTGAGCAACTCCCTGGATCAAGAGATGTTGAAGATAGGAGTGTGGTGAGCGAAGGTCGTGTGAAGTCTGCAGTGAAGCTCCTAGTTGCTTTGATTATCATGTTTCTTAGTGCTGAGGTCTTAGTTTTCAGTGCTGAAGAGATAGTTGCCCTTACTGGGTTGAACCAAACATTCTTCGGACTGGTCATAATGGCGGCTGTGACCAATGTCGAGGAATTCTGGTTGATTGTGAAGGCAATAAAGAAGAACCGCACTGCGCTGGGTGTGAGTGCTCAGGTCGGCAAGATTGTCTGGAATATCACACTGATCTTTGGGGTCTGTAGCCTGATTCTGATGCAGGTCACATTTAATCCAGTGATGATGCTGAGTTCAGTGATTTTCATAATCGCGCTCATTATGCTGTCGATAAACCTCATTCAGAATCGATCCTCCAAAATCGCTGGCATCGGTTATCTTCTAGTCCTTCTAGTCTTCTTGGCCATTAATTCATTGTATGCATTTTGATTTGTTGGGCTAAATGATAAGGGATGAGCAGGAAGAAGAGCAGGCTTAACAATTCTCGTAATATTGCCAAGGACTTCTCACTCTGCAGGTGCCCTTCATTAGTTCTCGCAAAGAAGCATTAGCAGGGCCTCTTCTTGTTGTCGAGAATGCTGTTCTTTCTGCAACCACAACCTATTCATTTACATTGAGTCATTCTCTTCTCTACTGAGCGACCTGAGGTAACTGAGAGAATGACCGAGCATGAGACAATCAGGCCCATTGACGTAGGAAGCTTTCCCTTGGATGCAGATCTGTCCCGCTATCTTAACGGGGCCCGTGACATGGAAAAGAATGGCGGCATGATAGAAACAAGCGATGCAGAATACTTTGTTTCACGCCATAATGCGACCTTCAAAAAGAAACTGCTGGCACTCGGTCCTGAAAATGCAGTTGCTTCATATGCCCAATGC
>CAYPUO010000215.1:0-5817 GCA_964413775.1 uncultured archaeon | reverse complement strand
GGTGAGTAGCGGCCAGGTCCGGGTATCATCCCGAAGAGGTTCTTAACTGACAGGGAGACATCATAGGGCGGTTTGCCAAGCCGCAGCTTTGCCAGGCTCAGGAATGTTCCTCCCCTGAGATCATAGAGCCGTTGTGGCACCTCGCCGTACATCCTGTCGAATTGCACAGGCTCAAAGCCCTCCTCGACGAGGTGTCTGATCTCCTCCGGGTCAGCTGTCCTCTTACCCCAGTTCTCCTCTGTGATGTTGAGGAACTCAACGTTGTGTCGCTCTAGTACCTTGTCGATGCCCGAATACTTGAGGAACCAGATATCGTTCTTCCGGAGATCACCGCGTCTTTTCGAGCCCATCTTTCCAGTCTCCAGGAACTCTCTGGTTCGCGCCCAGCCATAGCTCTCCACCACCAGTTTCTCTCCATCGATGGATGAGAGCACCCAGTCAAGCACCTGAGCCTCGGTGAAGACTCTGGAGCACCCCCAGTTTGGCTTGATGAGCACAGGGGATTTCAGGTCAAGTCGCCTGATGTACTCCCTGAAGGTGTCACCATCTGCTGAGTCCGTGAAGTCAACACTGTGCAGCCGCAAGGTTATCGATAACAGACAGAGATGAACCAGATGAAAAAGCCTTAGTTTGTACTCTTTGATTCCTCTTGAGAACAGCTTCTGTCTTGATGATTGTCTGTCCGAGGTTGAAGGATAATTCTTAAACTGCAGCCCCATCACCCAGTATGCTGGTGAGTCCAACGTCTGATCTTCATCTTTTCGGTGAAAACATATGGACCGCTGAAGGTCCCCTCGTCCGCGATATGCGCATGTGGTTCACTACACGCATGACGGTTGTGAAGCTCACCAGTGGCTCAGTGTGGATTGAGTCTCTCATTCCTGTATCGGATGATACCTTGATGAGCATCAGAGAGCTTGGTCCTGTCCAGTATCTCGTGGCAAACACGCCGAGATATGTCTGGCGGCTGGATGCCGCACACTCACTGTTCCCCCCTGCCCAGCTATGGGCGCCACGTGAAACCGTCGCGACGCTCAAGCAGGGCGATCTATATTTCACAGGCACCCTGACAGACACTCCTCCTCCTGACTGGGCGGATGACTTCGAATAACTTGAATTAAAGGGAATCTCACAGCTGTCAGAAGTCCTTTTCTATCACAAGAGGTCAGGTACGGTCATCATAGGTGACCTGATCCAGAACAACCGCAAGGTCAAGGGGAAGCCGCTCACCAACTTCATGTTCAGGCTCTCCGGAATCTCATACCCGAACGGAGGCGTCGCACGCGATATCAGGTTCTCCTTCAGGAAGCGCGATCTGGCCCGAGAGTCTCTCGAAAGGCTCCTCTCATGGGACTTTGACAAACTGATCATTGCGCACGGCGACTGTGTTGAGAGCGGTGCGAAGTCGTATGTAGAAGAGAAGTTCCGCTGGCTTAATCACTAGTCCGGATTAGCTATATGAAGTCCCTAGAGTTAGGAGAGAATGACCATGGCTTCTTTTCACAAGGGAGAAGAGAAAGAACGCGCCGCTCGATGGCAGCGCTCAAATGGAGATAGAGGTTATTCTTACAAACAGATTCATCTTTGAGAGATGCGGCAGTACCGCCAACAGAAAGAGCCCTTCGAATGAAAGCGGCTCACAGTGGGCCCGTGCCTTCTTGGGCCGATTGAGCCATATCCCTCGTCCTCTCTCATCGCTCAGTGAAGGTTAATTCATTAGAGATTGGTTGATTCCAAGATGGGCGCATGAGAATACTAGCAGAGGATAACTAGACTCTACATCACAGCCAGAGCTTATGCTGCTGCCCTGACCACTGCGGAAACCCAATAGACTCGAATAATGTACACTGAAGCTAGACTATCCCGCATTGTTAGCTCGGGTTTTTCCCATGACCAATCAAAATCCTCCTCTATTGCCTTCCGTTGCATGACAGGTATATGGGATATTATGCCCATTTTTCGTGCTCGAAATCATTGATTGAGAGGCCAAGTGACCAGCAGTGTGCCCCGGCAACGACATTCATTGCACGGGTCTTTTCAGGAGATGTAAGCCGAATTTCTGAGTTTTATCTTTGGCCAAATGTGTCCTTTAGTGCCCTCTATAACAAATCAAAGTCATCAGACTCTGCTTTTCTCTTCTTACCGACTTTCTGTATGGTTGAAACGCTGTAGTGGGTTTAGCTCTTGTCTTAAACGCCTAACTGGCGTTCAGGGCGAATGCGTTTCTAGCACGAAGACAATGTCAATCTTTTTTAATGGAATTGGTTATATTGGCGTTTAGCAGTCGGTGGAAGACAGGATGAGTTATCATTTTGATCTAGCAGCCTGTTCCAAAGAAAGTGGTCCTAACAATGATAGAAGATTCCCAGAACAAACCATTGGAGAATTTTTGCTACGTCCTAGCAGTCATTCCACCAAAGTTATTTCTACGAGACAATAGACCACGCGGAGAAGCTGTCGTACAGGCAGTTGGCGAATCACACTTCACCCTGCTCGAACTCATTCCGAATAAGGGTGCGACCCTGCACCCTCAAGAAAGGGTAGGAATTCATCGAAATGCACGAAGCAAGATAGACCATGTGAAACGGCGTGTCTTCTATGAAGATCTAGCACCCGAAAGCGCAGAGGAACTGCCACTGATTGTTGAGGTCATAGTGACAAAACACGAGCACAGGTTCGTTCAGTTCTTCAATGAGGCAAAGCCACTCACAACAAGAATGCACTCACTCCAGCTGCTCCCGGGAGTAGGGCAAACTCTGATGTGGGCGATATTGGAAGAGAGAAAGAAGGAGCCATTCAAGAGCTTTGACGATATCGCGAGCCGAACCAAGCTCCAGCATCCAAAGAAGGTGCTGACGGCCAGAATCATTGATGAGTTGAAAGAGGATGTAAAACGTTGGTTGTTTGTCAGGCCTCCAAAGCGTGATGATGATGAATACGAGCGCCCACCACGTCGATAGAAATATTCACTGCAGGTGAGATTTCTGCACGAATCCGAGGTACGCTCACTACTCCAACGGTATGGTGTTACAGCAAATAGGGACAAGGGCCAGGTCTTTCTAACCTCTGAGAGCATTGCCAGAAAAATCATTGCATCAGCATCCATTGCAAAGGAAGAAACGGTCTTAGAAATCGGAGGAGGACTTGGAATTCTCTCTGAGGGTCTTTCAGACGCTGCCGGACATCTGTATATTCTTGAGATTGAAGAGGGTCTTGTTCGTGCTCTGAGAGACCGCCTTCGAGATTGTGGGAATGTGACGATTCTACATCAAGATGCACTCATAGCAGAAATCCCATATGTGGACAAAGTTGTTTCGAATCTACCTTATAGCGCTGCTTCTGAGATAACATTCAGACTCTTAGAAATCTGCCCCTTTGAACTGGCAGTCATGATGTATCAAAAGGAATTCGCTTCTAGGCTCTTAGCACAGCCAGGAACTCAGGAATACTCAAGACTATCTGTGGATTTCCAATATCTCGGTGTTGCTGAGAACATCATGGATGTCAAGGCGACAGAGTTCTTCCCGGTCCCACAGGTTGACTCGTCGGTTCTGGCAATCAAGAGAAGAACCACCGGTGCCTTTGCTAGGAACCCGGCTCACTTCTTCTGGATGGTGAATGGGCTATACTCTTATCCGAACAAGCAACTTCGCAGGGCGTTACAGATTTGGCTCAAACTCTTGGGAAAGGCAGACCTTACTGACGCTTTACTTGGTGCTCTACCCGACACACTTCATGGCGCCTTGCGGCTAAGGTGCCTGTCTATAGAGCAGCTTGTCATGCTTGCCAACGTAATCACTGATTTTGTTGATGAGGAGAAGTTGACTGGGCCAAGGAGGGATAAGCATCACCCCCGATAGGTTTAGCGTAACCGTGAGCCAAGAAACCTATCCCCCGTCAGAAGATACCTACCTCTTGCTTGATGCTGTTGAAGCCACGCCTGATGACACAATGCTAGAAATGGGCTGCGGCTCGGGATATGTTACAGTGAATCTATCCAGTAAGGTCAGACGACTTGTAGCCATAGATATACAATTAGCAGCTGTAAAGGATACAATAGGGAATCTGAATCTAAATGGCACTGGATTTAACTGCAGTGTCATTCAGTCAGATCTCTTTCACGCGCTGAACAAATCTGCTAAATTCTCCATCATTGTCTTCAATCCACCCTATCTTCCCAGAGGAGATGAGCAGACCGCACTGGACCCAGCATTGGTTGGCGGCAGCGAGGGTACTGAACTCACGGAGAACTTTCTCATTCAATGCGTGTCACATCTTGAAACAAGGGGCAGTGTGTATGTGGTGGCATCTAGCCTTGGTAACATCGAATACCTTGAACGAGTAATGGTCCGACTTGGACTGGACCCAGTTCGCGTTTCGGAAAAGTCACTATTCTTTGAAAAACTGGTGGTTCTCAAAGGCGTCCTTGAAAAATAGGCCGGACGGAAACCGTTTTATAACCACATTGAGCAGGGCGGAGAGGAACGGTTATGAGCCCCTAGAGGGAGTTAGATATGTCCAAGAAGGATTCGGCCGAAAAGGCCAAGAAAAAGACCGAGAAGAAGACACCCGCAAAGAAGCCCACCAAGAAGACAACAAAGGCAGCAAGTGCCAAAGGAAGAACAAAAACACCACCTAAATCCAAGGTGGAAACAGTTGTCGGTGAGCACAGTCTAGTCTATGTTGATTATACTGGGAAGATAAAGGATGATGACAGAGTCTTTGACACAACACTAGAGTCTGTAGCACGGGACCATGGAATCTTCAAAGAGAAAGAGCTGTATGAGCCAATGCTTGTTGCGATTGGGTGGAACTGGCTGTTAGCAGCTTTGGAAGAGGAAATGATAGGCATGAAAGTTGGGGGCTCCAAGACAATAGAAGTACCTCCGGAAAAAGGAGCAGGAGAAAGAGACCCCAATCTAGTCAAGAAGATACCACTCATCAAGCTGCAGAAGCAGGGGGCTCGTGGCTATAAAGGAGAAGAGATCCGGTTTGGACGAGAACGAGGAGTTATTACTTCCGTACTAGGCCGCTCAGTCAGAGTTGACTTCAACAACCCACTTGCAGGCAAGACACTTCTCTTTGACATCAGCATCAAGGGAATAGTTTCGGACCCCATAGAGAAACTGATGGCAGTCATCAAACGGCGTATTCCTTCTCTTCCCAAAGAGCAGTACAGTGCATCAATAACCGGGAAGACCATCACTATTGAGCTACCCAAGGAGTCACGATACATCGAAAACATTCAGTATGCAGAGATAGGTATAGCTGCTGATGTGCTTAAAGTGGCTGAAAAGGCCAAAGAAGTGAAACTTGTCGTCACATGGCCGCGCCCCGAGCCGCCAAAGGAAGACGTATCCTGAACCTGAAATCACGATTAAGTACCATGTGGAAACCTTTAAATCAAGTCAGAAAAATGCGACTAGCGTCACTAGTTCTCCGAGACTTAATCTCCATAATGGGAGGAACTCGACATGGAACAGCCAACACAAGCCCCAGAAAAACTCAAAACGGGCACAACAACACTTGGTCTGATTGCTAAAGACTGCGTTGTTTTGGCGAGCGATCAGAGAGCCACTATGGGCTTTCTAATAGCAAACAAGACAGCACAAAAAATCTACAAGATTACAGACAGGATTGGAGCTACAATTGCAGGTTCCGTCGCTGATGCTCAGGCGATGATGGACCTTTTGAGAGCAGAGGCCAAGCTTTTTGAGATTCAGAGGGGACGACCGATACGAGTGAAAGCTCTGACACGGCTATTGAGCAACATCATGTTCCAAGCGCGAGGGGGCTATTTGCTACAATGTCTCGTGG
>CAYPUO010000214.1:0-5836 GCA_964413775.1 uncultured archaeon | reverse complement strand
TCCTTGCAAAGGCGAGTCCTATCGAGAACCAGCTCTCGGGGCCTTCACCTCGCTCGCGAGTCCAAGTAGACCACATCCCCACAACAATTCCACAGAATATCGCGAAGGAAATGAGCACAGCTGAGACATTCTGGTATCCAGTGTATGCGTCCGCAATGAACCACATCCAAACGACTAGTGTGAGTATCCATAGAAATAGAATTCCGACTGTGGCTTTCGGTCGCCGTCCAACGGCTACATGTTCCTCAATGGAGATCTGCATCTCGTTCCACCAAGGTGCAATTGCCACAATTAGCATCAATAGGAGAGATGCAAGCACAATAGCCGCAGACTGATAGAACGTAATACTGTACACTGTAGCTGAGAAGTTGTTTGCGAACGGGAGCCAGAGCACGACGAATATCAACCACACTAAGAACGCGGCTGCACTAGGCCTTGCTCTGCCAGAATCTCCATGTCTAGGCATCCAGAGCAGCATGTTAAGTAGACCAATGAATAGCAAGGACGCAACTGCGACTCCAATGTTCTCATAGAATCCAAAGCCGGATGCATAGAAAATAATCCACAATATCAGGAATGCAATCCATCCGATTCCGCTGACGGCGCTCGCCTTCGGGCGTCTTCCTTCTGCTGAAGGAATCCAGAGTGCAACATCGAGAGCGCCAATGAGCAGTAATGCAATGAATACAACAGCTATGTTCTCAAAGACCGTGTAGCTGCCTGCAAAGAAGAATAGCCAGATTATCGTGAATGCTATCCAAGCAATGAAACTGATAGTAGTGGCATACTCCTTTCGCGTTGACCTCTGTCGATGTGTAGGACGATGTCTTGGGAATTGTTCTTCTGCCTCGGAGGAGTCCCCTTCTCTTTCAGATGCATCTCCAGAAGTAGCCTCATCATCATCAAGTGATTTCATTATGTTATACCTCTGTAATCGTAAATAGGCAACGGACTAGAACCGACTGACTATTCACCGAATTTACCTACTACAACCTCTGCTTATTGCTATATAAAGCAGGAGCACAAGTTGAGGTCACAATATGTTACCTATGGAGAGCCTATGCAGTGTTATTGCGTGGCGTGCGGGACTTTCCGCCTCGGACCTGCTAGGCCGGCAATGGGGTACACTCTTTCAACAAACGAAAAGAGCATATTCATCGCTACTGATATCTCATACATCAGTACACGGGGGAAATCTCAATGTCGATTGGACATCGGCAGCTCATGGCTTTGGTTGTCGTGACCATTATAGCTGGGTCATCAACCATTGTATATGCTCTCGTAGTGGACTCAGGGACAGAGGTGAGCTACGAAACAATTCTGAATGGCGCTTGGTGTGGTTTTAAAGACGCACGGAACTTGGTCATCGCTGATAATGTCACCTGGAGCGACCTGTGGATTGAACTCAATAGTATTTCGTCATCTGTGCCCCCACTTCCATACGTAGACTTCACGGCATCTTGGGTGGTAGCCGTATTCCTTGGAGACCGATCGTCAGGTGGATACATAGCTAATGTGACTAAGATAGGCAGAACGCTCTTCTCCTACAAGGTGTACTTTGACGAGTTGCACTTTGTAGGCGGTGTCGTCCCAGCCGTGTTTACACAGCCATTTCAAATTGTGAAGGTGTCTGGAGTTCCACTGGACCTGCCTGTCGAGTTCGTCTACAGATATGTTTCTGTAAAATAGTCTGGATATGAAGCTCTGCGACTGATGCGAGCTCGTAGTATTCACTCCAAGATAGGATGCTCATGCAAACCAGAGGCGGAGTCCATCCGTTGTGAGCGGGACTTGCGTGATCGGAGCATCAGAGAAGACTTGGTAGGTTGCAGGCTGTTAAGCAGAGGCTGGGACTCGACGAAGGCCCGAATCTGATAAGAATATTCTGTACTCGTTGGATAAGTGGCAGTCCCCGCGATTCGTCCCAACTGGTCTGATGGTGAATCTTTTCATTCTCGCAGGGTATTTGCAGAGGTCTCTTGAAGCCTAAATACGTATAAGAGATAGTGCTATAGGGACTGGACTGGGCATTATGCCCATAATCGTGTAATAAGGAAGGGATTAGAATTAGTCGTAAGATAGTACTGGTAATGCTATTGATGCTAGTGATGATACTAGGTACCTCATCAATTGCATCCAGCCAAGAACAGAACAGTGTGCCTAGCAAGGTAACACTCAGTTTTGACGGCACAAGTGATTCATATGGAGTTCACTTGGAAGTCTACAGCAATGGTTCAGAACTCAGCTGCGTCAAGAGTGTGGATACTCGCACTGGGAGTAGTGTTCACTTCGAAGCAGCACCTGGTAATTACTATGCTACTGCACAGACCTACGACGAGGAAATAGGCTCTGGATATACTGGATTCAAAGAATTCACAATCGAGTCTGGATCTGTCGTAACCAATCTGTGCATAGATATGAAACCATAATCCAACCACTCTGTATCAATTAACCTTGCACCGGATGATTCATGCACATATGTAGCTCCGGAAGGTTATCATCTTGTCAATGCACAGAACGATGGAGGAATACCTATCCTTCTCAAGGATGATGTATTCAGCCAATCAAATTCATCGGACCTACAGCGTGAGCCAGATTACTATACGTATGACGGAGCTTACATGCTTAATGTTAAGGTGGAGAATACTTGGAATCAGTGGCATCCCATAGCATTGGTTGATTCGGAACCTGGGGTGACACATCAACTGACCATGAGCCTGCTCTATCAAACTGATATAACCTTTTCATCTCAGATAGTCTACAATGGGGTATCTGCTAGTCTGAGCTATTCAAAGACAACTACATGGCAGCAGGACGATTTGACACCAACAACAGCAAGCAACGGACAAGTGAAGACACGTCTCTCCGAATTCCATCATGTGTATCAGAGTGGCGACCTCTACGAGCTGACCTTCGTATGGAATGGTGACGGATACAGTCCCTATTGGCAGTACAAGGGTCCATTTGCGCGAGAGTATGTTTCTGATTGGTACACGGTCAGCAGGACTGAGTATGACTACGCATACCAGATAAGCGAAACGCGGGCTATCTATAAAGGTGAATGGGACGCACACCATTATACAGAGGACCTCACAATGATTTCAGGGGGCTCCTATACCGGTTCACTTGGCTTCTTTGTGGGCAAACCAGATATATTTGGAGCGGGTGCGAAGATCCAATTCACAACTACCCATGTAGTTAAGGTGATGCATAGGGTCGACTGGTATCCACCAACGAGCTCATCGCGTCTGAAATTCTATGCGGGAAATCTCTTCGACATCAACTTGTACGAGTATTCAACTAGTGGTGGCGGAGGTGGAGGAGGCTGCCCCTATGTTAGCGAATGGAATGGCAATAACTATAGTCTTGATAACAACCTGCTTCCCCAATCTGAAATATACGGGAACGATTGTGATTGGGTTGATAGATATGTACTGAATCAGGAACCGAGGATTTTGAATGGTACTCGCAATCTAATGCTATCTGAGTTTGAAAACGAGCGAACACAAATCGACCGTGTGCAGCTTCTTGCAGTAGCGCATGATGCGGCTTCGCATATTGCAGTTGATCCAAATGGCAACATCATGTCATATGGAACTCCTATTGCCGCACAGACAGCGATGACCTCTGATGGTCGCGATGTTTTGTGACTTCTGAGACTGGAGGATGGTTCTTTCTTTGAGGGCCATTCAGGAGACAGTGTTATTCTGCAATTTACGTATAACACACTTCAGAATGGTGCAAGACTAGTGATGCGAGCCGATGCCGAAGTTAAGGCTTCAATTCATGTTGATGTGCTTGTGAACGATACATGGGTAGAGGCTGGCTTCGTGGTCCCCCGAGTGCTCTGGGCCCATGAGATCCTTGACCTCGGAGGCCTTTTGGCAGAGCTACCGGCCTCGGGGATAATGTCAATCAGACTCAGATGGACCGCCGTCCATAAGCTTGATTTCATAGGTCTTGACACTGGTCCAGCACACAAGTTCAGTGTTCAAGAACTTCCGCTAGTATCTGCTTCCCACAGCACACTCGGAAACGTACTATCTATGCTCGCATATTCTGATGACGTGTACTGCGAATTGGCTCCCGGTGAATCAATTCAACTTTTCTTTAGACCCATTCATTCATATGGGGCCAGAGTAGAGCATGTACTCATTATCGAAGGCAGATACTATAGTCTTAGCTAGTAAAACGGATGCGTTCCTAGAACGCGTCTCCCACCCCTTTTTTGGGGGCTAAAGATGCCATGAAACGGAAACAACAAGCAGCAATTGTGGCCCTACTGGTGCTCTCTGTCGGCATCACATCACTCGGGCTCGCTGTGGCAAATGGGTGGATAGGTAGGGCGCGCATTGATGCAGGCCGCCTTGAATATGCATTTCGAACAGCTGGAGGAGTCATTGTTCCAGACCTCGGAAATGAGTATAACTATCCCCTCTATGGCAGAATCGACAAGCCTGGAAATGCAACTCTGCCACTAGTTAGTTGTCAGGCTTACGAGGTCTTCAGCCAGATAGTTGTGGGTTCAGGAACGGGTAATCCCGAAAATTACGAGGGCGAGGGAAACGAATATCGCACACATCTGCCAACAGATGACATTCTGGTGATTGACTATGCGGCGGTCCTTCATACTCAGGTTGATAGTAACATGACTATGATCCGTACAGCCGCGATTAGTGGACTTGACATATGCTTCAGTAGAAGCAGAGGTACCATTGTGACCACAGGGATCATCACTTCTTTCTCAGATGACCATGCCCACCTGACTGTCACCTACGTGTTTATGGATATACAAGAGATTGACTCCGAGCCATGGCTTGTTGGTGACCAACGGGATGTTGAAGTTGCATTTAACGGGAATATGAGCCTAGAACTTGATGCTTTTTGGTCTATTTCTGTTCAGTCAGTGGATGGGCTTCACGAGTACTACAGGAGCAACAGGACCCTCGCAACATGGATGTTCACGCCGCCGGACCCAGCGAATGCAACCAGTCTGCCGTCAGTCTTCGGTGACTTCTACTGCTTCTGGGGCTCCCAGGCACTGTCTGTTGCCGCCTCAAATCCCTTTTACATAGACATACCACCTATCGATCCGGGAATAGGTATCATCGGGATAACAGCAAGTGTTCTCGGAGCAGGCGTCGCACTTGTAGCATGGTCTTCTCGCCAAGACAGGCTAGAAAGAGTCCGTGACAGGACTTCTCCAGGCATCTCGCCAGCTGACGAAGAGGAGCATCTGTAGTGTTTGCATTTCTAATGGAGATTCTGTCCTATATCTTCAGATGCATGGATGTTGGCCAATCGTATATGTGCTTTATCAGCGAAAGAACCTGTTGTCTATCGAGAGCTTGTGCAGTGTTATCGAGAAAGCAGACTCATCCAAACCAGAAGCGCAGCCCATCTGTCTGGTATGGGGGGAACTGTGTTATTGGACTATCAGAGTAGAGATGGTAGGTTGCAGGTTCTGTCAGATTATCGAAGCTATACGAGACAACTATCGAGCTATTCAGAGGCTCAATTGATACGCTCAGAGAGATCTCTTCTCCCATGAGCCTGATGTTGTATCCGGCTCCTATTGGTTGCGCAGTATGCGGTGTGCAATTCAGAGTGACTGTTAGTGGGGCTCCGCCGGGTATGTCAATATCTGTGCCATATCTGCTCGTCGTGTTTATGGGATCATCAAACCACACCCCTGCGCCGGGTAGATTATCAAAGCGGTAATCCCCAATACCTATTCCAACACAACTGACTAAGTGTGCTTCGATCCACACATGACCGAATGACGAATGGCGCACTACCTGCCAGGTCTGGTTTAGCCACAGCGCCACCATCACTC
>CAYPUO010000213.1:0-5845 GCA_964413775.1 uncultured archaeon | reverse complement strand
GCATCGGACTCTGCGAAGTCAGTATCGGGCTCAAGTACTGAAAGGCCGTATTGAACTACCTCAGTTCCCCAATTCTCCTTAATCTTTTCAGGGTCCACTTCGGAAGCAATTAGCCAGGAGGACGGTATTCCAATCATACCGATCCTAGAAGCTCGAATCTGCTCCAGGGCATCCGAGAACTTCTTCCACTGAATAAGTAGCTCCACTAAGTCATCAATAGGATCGTGAACAATGACGGCCTTGCTTCCATTCATCTCAAGATGTGTACGAATCTCCATTGCTGCGGGCAGTGAATTGTTGCCAGGACAACTCACCATTAGGAACGGAGGTTGGAGTCGTGACTCTTTGATGAAGGCAGCGACTGCAGTTTCTATACCCCCCGCTGCCTACGAAGAGCACTACCTTCTGATGGATCCTTTCGGAATCTAGGGTGATACCTGCAAGGAATTCCTCGGGTGGGCGCAAGGCGCATCCTGATTTCTGCAATATCGCCTCGACCTCATTAGCTTTAGTCCGCGGAGTTATTGGAGAAAAGAAGGAAATTGTAGACAGCGGCGTAATAGGTTGAGAGAGAACAGAGAGATAATCAGTTATGCAGTACAGAGCATAGCGAGTCTGGTAAGAGAGCTATCCAATGCGATTGAGGCCAAGCCTTTCACTTCATTCTTGGATAGCAAAGAGTTCAACGATTTCTGGGGACGGGGCCGCGGCCCGTACGCTCTCGAAGAAACTCGGGGAAACACCTCTCTTCTTGAGTTCGCGATCCAATTTGCTTATGCATACGGTAACATTGGCGAGGGCATTCTTTAGAGTAACCAGGCTGAGTCGCAGTTCATCATCAGAGCAATCCGCTATCCTCGCCGGAACGCAGCACTTGAACGAGAGTTTTCGTTCCTTCTTGTTGTCTTTTTCCATCTAGTATGCGCCTCTGGACCAAATTCAGGTCAATAATGTAGTACATTTCTAAGGTAATTAGGCTATCTTTTCAAAAAGTTAAGATATGTAAGCGCAAGGAGGATATAAGGGCACATTCAACCTTATATTCCTCCTCTGGAGTAGTTTTATGTAAGCAGTATTTAGTACAGACTTACAGTTCGTAAGTATGAGTTACCGTATTTACAGAATCCTGCACTTCTTACAAATATCTAGCATATGCTCACTAATGGAATGTAATCGGTTCCCCGAGCTGAGCACAAACTCTTCCAAAGCCACAATGTATATCTGATTTCTTACCATAACATGACGGTTGCTACTAGCTTGAGGGGAGGCAGAAGGCATTATGAGCTCACTGGCTGCATGTGGAGGTGAGTCCTAGTTGATTCTGGAAACCAAAAGCCGATCTATAGTAGTAGCCGTTGCGCTAGTAATACTTGTGGCTGTGTCCATACTCGCCATTCCACCAATCATGAACCCCTCGCCTCAAAGGGAACTAGTCTACGAGTACACTACGCTTAATGCCCAAGTCTACCCTGAGTACTACCGAGCGCACATCATAATAGACGCACCTGCAGACCTCTATGTTGAATTCACGATTTCGAATGTTCAGGAAGCGGAGTACTATCAGTGTCTCGAAGCTGAGTTCTATGAGTGCGACCTAGCTACCTTTGACTCGCATTTTTCCACGAATGTGTCAGATCCCGTCTATCAGGAGTTCCGACGTGAATATATCAGATTTGGGGGATGGTTTGGTCTCAAGCATTTTGATGGTGTGTACTTTGAAGACGTGCTGGAAGAGTCAGTCACATTCGTCTGGTGGATCCGCGCCGAAAGCAAAATGAACTCATGGCCGCTCTCATTGAAGCTGTACATGCAGTACAAATAGAGTACCCCTTCACTTCTGAGCCGGCTGCAGTTGGACGGTTACTCTTCGTAACATTGAGTGTTTCATATATGCAAATTCTCGACTGTACAAAAGACATCTATTTTCTGGGGCATATTCGCTATTAAAAGGCCACAAAGGGTATATCTCCATTGACACTGCAGCAGTCATAGGTGGTAGCTATTAGTCTGAGAGGATACAGAAGGTTCTTTGGGGTTACCAGCTGCATGTAGAGGTGAACCGTAGATGAGCCCAGAAATCAGACATCGAAATGCAGCGATAGTCATTGCATTCGCAGCAGTCGTGGTTATGTCCGTACTTGTTGTTCCGGCGATCATAAGCCCCCCTCCTCAAAGGAAGCTGGTCTACGAGTATAGTACGCTCAATGCCCAAACCTATCCAGCGTACCACAGAGCGTACATCACAATAGACGCACCTGCAGACCTCTATGTTGAGTTCACGATTTCGAACGTTCAGGACTCGGAGCATTATCAGTATTTCTGGTCCGAGTTCTACGGGTGCGATCCAGCTACCTTTGATTCGCATTTCTCCACAAACACATCAGACCCCATTTATCAGGATTTCCGCACTGAATACAGCAGATTTAGTGTGTCATTCACTGGACCGCACCGTGATGCTGTGATCTTTGAAGACGCACCTAAAGGGTCATACACATTTGTCTGGTGGATCTGCGCCAGAAACAAGGTGAATTCATGGCCGCTCTCATTCAAACTATATCTCCAATACAAGTAGCACACTTCCGCAGTTCTGAGCCGGCTGTAGAAATCCTAAATTGGGTACGGTAACAGATTATCGTTGGTTGAACTAGAGTGAAAGGAAAGCCCTTTGCGTATGTCGAGAAACAGCTGAGGAAGAAGAGCTTTGGAGTCATCAGCGTAGTAGACTCTCAAGGACGCCCACACTCGACTGGAGTGATCTACGCGATTCCCCCAAGGCCACACCCATTCCACTTCTATGTCCTCACTGGCATAGACTATCGCAAGACCAGGTATATTCGGCTGAATCCCAATGTTGCCTTCATGGTTACATTTCCGCACTATTGGATGAGGTTTGTGCCCGCCAATGCCGTGCATTTCCAAGCAACCGCAGAGATTCTGCCATTCTCTGACCCCACTGCGCAAGCAACTTTTCGAAACAGTCGCATCACAAGGATGAACCTGAGCTCCGAATATGATGAGCATGAAATGGTATTCATCAAGATTATACCTCCAAAAAGTCTCAATGTGTATGGCCTTGGCATACCAATGTTAGAGATGCGAAAGGATCCTGGAGCAGCAGGATACAAGACTGTGATTCCAGAGGAACTGAGATAGATGCCATTAGAGGAGAAGACTGAGTACCATGAGTGAGATGGCTGAGCGCGTGGTCAAAAGACTCTGGTGCCATGGTTCAAGCTTCATCGCGCAATTCATAGCGATTCAATGAGTTCATGAATTCGTTTCAGCCCCTCACGTAATTTGCTATTTTCGTAACCGAATCCGAACCGTAGGAATCCGTCCATTCCAAAGTATGCTCCAGGAGCCACCAGCACGCTTTTCTCAGTGCGGAGCCTCTCAGCAAGGTCTACAGAAGCGATATCAAGATTATATCTCGGAAAGCACATTGATGCTGCTTCTGGTGGGCAGTAGGTGAAAACGTCAGTATGAGCATCGAGCCATTCTTTCATTATACCCCAATTCTGCTTTACTCGATCTCTCGCCCTGTCTTCAAGGGTACTCCTTATCTTTGGATTAAGTGCGATGCTGGCTATATGGTCACTCAGCTGTGACAGGCAGATTGTGGTATAGTCACTGTATGCCCAGAGCTCTCTAATCTTTTCAGCATCAGGGCATACAACCCATCCAACCCGGACTCCAGGCAGTCCATACACCTTTGACAGGCTTGATGTTACAATCACTTTCTGAGTTCGACCAAAAGCACTTGGTGATTTTTCCCCTCCAAACTCGACACCCCGGTAGATCTCGTCTGACACCAGCCACGCCCCAATATCCTCAGAGATATCTGCTATTGCATCCATGTCCTGATTGTCTATGATTGCACCTGTAGGATTGTTCGGATTGCAGACGACAATAGCGGCAGTCCGACTGCTTACAACACTCTTCAACTCCTCTATGTCTGGCACCCACTTGCCGTCTCTCATCTCCAAATGGAATGTCTTGGTCCGTCCGCCTAAGTTCCGCCATGCACCGTAGAACTGCATATAGTTGGGGACAAGCACAACCAGCTCATCTGAACTTCTGCCTTCATGAAACAGATTCCACGCCGTGAGGAAATTCGCTTCAGCACCACCATTGGTCATCAGGACGTTTTCGGCTGTTGTGTCAGGATACATCTCAGCTATACGCTCTCTCAGGAGAAGAGAGCCATTGGTCTGCGAGTAACCCAACGGGAATGCAAGAAGTGCACTCCGGGAATCCTTGTCCTTAACTAATTCTCCAAGAGAAACCGGGGACACTCCACTCTCGGTCAGGTTGATTTCAACGTCATGCTCCCAAACAGACTGTATTCTCTCCAAATCGAATTGTTCAAGCTTCATGATGACACCTCCACAATGTCCTTTGCATAACCGAACACACCCAAAGATATTTCGTAGGTGTTATTTTATTTAGCGCAACGCGATATTTCATAAACAGTTATGCTACAATGGTATCCGGAGATAATGAAGGTGTCAATAACAATTAGATGTCTGGGACATTCTGGTTTCCAGATCAAGTACAAGGATGAAAATATCTACATCGACCTAGCCCCGAAACAGGTAAAAGGAGCACCAGATGTTACTGAGAAGAGTACTATCATCCTCACTACGCATGGCCATGATGATCACTGCGACCCTGAAGCAATCAGCGCTACTCGATCCGACAAGACAATTGTCATTGCCCCGAAGAATTGTGTGACAAAGATTGGCGGAAACGTCAAGGCACTGTCTGTGGGTGAGGAAACCCAAATACGCGACATCCACATAAAAGCTGTTCCTGCTTACAATGTCAAGCGATTCAGGTCGCCAGGAAACCCATTTCACCCACAAGGATACGGCGTGGGCTATGTCATCACTATTGCGGGTAAGAGAATATACCATGCAGGGGACACGGACCTGATTCCCGAGATGAAAGAATTGGGTTCCATAGATGTAGCTCTGCTTCCGGTGGGAGACACATACACCATGGACAATAAGGAAGGGGCAGACGCTGCGAAAGTCATCAAGCCCAAGATAGTCATTCCCATGCACACATGGGACAAGGGTGTTGAAACCTTCGTAAACGAACTCAAAGGGACAGCCATCACAGTAAAGCCACTAGCTAAGGGAGAACAGCTGACAGTATCGTAGGATTAACCAGCTGAATATCTCATCTGATGTAATCCATGATGCGTCCAAAGCCCTGAGTTCCCAGGGCATTTTTCTTCAAACCTAATCAGATGTACGGCCGAATATTGATGACTCCTCATTCTCAAGCCCATAGCTTACTTGCCATACCTGACGCGGCTCTCATTACCTGTTCTTCTAATGAACAGGCGGGCCTTCCCCACGGTCTGATTGCGTCCTGTTAGGGATGCTAACACCGTATCGGTGGTCATCTATGAGCTGACCACATTTTCGACAGGGAGCCGTGCCTTCAACACCAATGTCGCTGTCTCTATAGGGAAAGGGTGCCCCACAGTAAGGACATACTGCCCGAGGACCAGCAATCTTGGTGCTGGGTGGTTCGAACAACAATTCCTTGCCGGGCTCCTTGAAGTACTCGCCAATCTTCCTCCCAGCGATTCCATTTAGAACCGACGCGCCGAAGAAGTAGAGTACCTCGAAGATATGCACCCTCATCACATTGTCTCTTGTTATGAAGGGGCCGAGAAATGGAAGTGGAAGAAGTGCCAATTCACTCACTATGAAGACAGGGAGCCCTTGTCCCATCAGACTCTGCCACCGATCTCTCACATGAAAAGACCAGAGGCGTGGACACAATAGCGCGATCAGAAAGCCCCAAGTCTGTCACTTAAACACATAAGCCG
>CAYPUO010000212.1:0-5874 GCA_964413775.1 uncultured archaeon | reverse complement strand
GCCATGTCCACTTTTCCCCGTAGACATATCTTTCGGTTTGGGGAGTGGAGCACGCCTATCTTGCAGATGCCGTCGAGAAACCTAGACTCATGTTTCTTCAGATAGCCGAAGTCATTGATGAGCGAGTAAGAGAATCCTCCTCCACAGGGCTTATCGCGAGGGAAGCGGTTTTTGTCGACGAGCGCAACATCAAACCCTTGTTTTGCTAGATATCTTGCTGCTGTTGATCCTGCAGGACCAGCTCCAACAATCACCACGTCATACATCTTGCATTCAGGTAATAGATGGAATCGTTAGCACTTAATAGTATTAAGAAACGGTTGTCCTTTCTAACAGATATCACCACCAGATGTATAAGAAAGGACTCAGTTTCAGGGGTCTATGAGTCGCTTGGAGAAGAGAGAGATGCGTTCTCTTGTTGTAGGCAAACTCCGAGGGCTTGCTGCTCGGTTCATTGTATCTAGGAGGGAAGTCAGAAGGCGCGTCAATCAGAAACAGAAGTTGGACCGTTTTCTACATCTTTTCTCATGCATAGTGATGGCGACCAACATTGCTTTGATAATCTACGCTTTGCTATCAATTGTAGGTAGAAGCGTGACTAGCGGAGTTCCCCTAATCGACTCATTACCCCTTGCTTTCTACGTGCTGCCGCTCATGGTCATACTCCCCAAGATTCTTCTTGACCTGTACAGGACGCGCTCAGCAATCCTGAACCTAATTATACTGGTTATTTCTGCTGCTGTGTTTGGTTTGATTTCGAGTCTTATCCATGGGTTTGTTGTGCTTGTTTTCCTTAATATCACTGCGGCAATCATTATCATCGTTATCGGCAGGTTTCGGCCTACTCAGCCAATTAGGTCGATTGGTAGGAAAGGGTGTGCATGGTTCTTGGTAATGAATGTCCTTGGGCTCATGCTTCCCATTTCGATTGTTGTAATGGGGCAGAATCCAATTGCCACCGTGGTCACCAATCAGGATGCAGCTCTATACCTCGAAATGCCTCTGGCGGACTTTGAGTACAACTACACTGACATCTCTCCAAGTATTGCTCTACTTGACAATCTCAAGAGTTCCAACATCGGTATCGACCTGCGATGTCTATCGAATAGCACTGCAAGTACGTCCAGGCTTGAAACATGGATCACAGCGCTTAATTCAGAGAACCTCCCCTATAGAATAACGATTTCCTCTGATAGAGATGCAATCGACAGATGGGTTGCCTCGCAGACAAACTCTCAGCTTACCGCCTTTGATGTGATCGCAGGTGAATATTCAGCTCTGCTGGATGCCATTCACAATGTCACAGACAGTCATGGCATAGAAGCCTCCACGTTACACGTGTATTTCGACATGGCTCTCTCTTCAAGGGAGTGGGAGTCTATGATGAAGTACGTACGAGATGTCAATCTCCCCCAATTCAGTACTTATCTGCGAAACAGCATTGACCAGCTGCCTCCAGACCATCTGCTTCAAGACTACATCACAGTTACAGAAAAAGCTAAGGCGTTAGGTTTTGATTACAGTTTTGTCGTGGATGGATTTGTGGTGGATGATGCCATTGACGGCGATTCGGTCATTGCACGGCTAGATGGCTTTTCAACATCTATCTTTCAGGAGTATAGACCAACCTTTGAGATTTCCTGTAGCCGGACAAGGTATTCCAGTGCCATGGCTGGCGATGTTGGAGAATATCTTGTATATTCATATTCTCTGTCAAGCTATGCGGAATCAATGAGGCTTGGAATAGCGGGAAACCGTTCTGGGATTGACCCAATTTCATCTCCTGTATATAGCGACCTCTCTACTTTGGCATCAGACATTGCAATTGCCAGCGGGAACGGAGTCGCCGAGATTGTTGTATGCACATTGCCCAGCATTCTCTCTTCATTTGGTAACGATAGTCTGACATCTCTGAGGAACGAATTGCAGAGCATAACTGAAGCTCAGGTCACCTATACGTTCAGAATCTACGCGTTCAGAGCGGTTGTGATGGCAATAGACGCCTTTGACTTCATCATGCTTTAGGGCTCTTGAGGTAGACCTCAAACACTCCAGCATTCCATTCACTGTCAGCTGCTGGCTTAATCAAGAGTTCGCTTCCCACATTCACTCCCACTGGCTTCGCCGGACTCTTCTTCCAGATGTCGCTGAACATCAGCGAGTGTACATTTGTCTGGAAATCCTCGGTCACCTTAGATATATTGTTCTCAATATAAGCCGCATCGATTCCCATTGGTGAGAGATCAGCAGTAGTCCTGAACATCCGCTCCTCGTTTACAGCTCCTACGGATCTGTCGAAACTATAGCCTATGCCCCCAACAAGATAGAAGACACCGTGAGCAACAAAGGGATCAGGGCTCACTGTTAGTACATTTCCTTCTGTTAACAAAATATACTCGGGTCCGGCTATATTGAATGGAATCGCAGCCGCTTCGGCAGATACATCGTCTAGCTTCAAATCCTTTGTTAGAAACCAGTCCAGAGTCCTGACCTTTTGAGCAAAGAGGAACGGTGTGAAATCCCCAAAGTGAATTACATTCTTTGTCTTCCGAAGGATGACATCAATGACCTTCTGGCAGTTTTTCAGAAACCTGATTCGTTCATCTCTTGCCTCCAGCTTTTCATCTGCTGCAATGGCCAGCCTTAGGTAGTCGAGCTTCTTGAATTTCGAAATAATCGTATGACTCAGATATGTCCTGTCGTCGCCTTCTAGAAAGCCCTCCTTCTTGGCGACCTCAGAAGGAATTGGCTCCTGGAAGTAGATTTGCCTTGGGTCTCTGATTCCTTTCTGCTTAAAGAAGATTCCAACATCAAGTCCGTAGGTAGGCGTATCTGCAAGCTGCCCAACGAACACTCCGTCGGGAACCACCTGTCTGATGGTCGACTTCTGGTAAAGCTGGGAATATCTTGAAAAGAGGTCTGCTTTCGACATTTTCTACACCCTTGACGTACCTCAGTATTCTATACTTGTCTATTATCTGTTGCGCAGGTATGTACCTCCTAGGTAACATCCATAATGTATTTAGGGGGTATCCACCCCGAGCATAATCCCGATAGCATGCCATATTGGTTGGGTCTGGTGACCTTGATGGACAGAAAGAATAAAGCTGTGTTAATCACTATTGCAGGAATAGCGCTTTTTCTTGTTTCTATGTTTCTAATCTTGCCAATTCCGGAGTACTATCTCCTATCTCTTGTTTTCATGTTCGTCGGTGTCATCATGATTGGTATTGGTAGCGCCATTCTCAAAGGTTTTGATAGGTCATTAGATGAGCCTCTGGCCAAATGCTACTATTGCAATGGTTCTGGAGCACTCAGCGATGGAACGACCTGCCCTCGTTGTGGAGGGACAGGAGTGGGACGTTCCGGTGATGATTAGTACCTCAAATGTGGTGATCTAGATGAAACGTCCATTGGTTATCGGCCACAAAGGTGCCCCCGAACAAGAGCTTGGGAACACACTTCCCTCTTTCAAGCGAGCTATCGAAATCGGCGTTGACATGATTGAACTGGATGCTCAGGAAACAAAGGATGGAGTCCTCGTGGTTTTCCACGACTGGGATCTATCTAGCCTGAGTGCATCTCACGCTGTAGTTGGCGAAATGGCATATGACGATATTCAGGGCATCGAGTTGCACGGAGGTCACAGAATACCTACACTGGATGAAGTGCTCGACCTTGCTCAGGGAAAAACACTGGTTGACATTGACATTAAGGGTTTCGACATTGGAGAGAAAGTCCTGCAGTCGGTGAAATCACATGATATGCTCAACGATGTTCTGTTTACCTCGTTCTTTCATGTTCAGCTGCAGCGAATCAGAGAGTCTGAGCCAGAGGCGGAAATAGGAGTGCTCTATAGCAATCCCTTGGAGAATCCTGTTTCTTACACGCTGGAGTTGAACGCGCAAGCAATCACCCCTCTCATCGACTTGTTTTACCCCGACCTCGTAGATCAAGCCCACAATAAAGGGTTGAAAGTAATCCCCTGGACAGTGAACAGCACAGATACTGCTGCTGAGCTTGCCAGACTCCGTGTTGATGGTGTTATAACAGACGTTCCGGATGTCTTTCTGTCAGTGTACCGAAAAATGGGGCTTCAGTAATTCAAGAGTTCGTGCGATTATTCAGGAGCGCAGGATACCAGAGGATCTCTGAGCACTTGGACTCAAAGACCCAACCAGCATCTACTCTCTTATTATTCCTGAATTGGCCTACACCAGTTCTCGAAATCATGTATTCGTCAGGCCTTTGGACAGGCCCCCTGACCTGACGATTGACGGTTTGCAGGACCACTAGGTCCTACTGATTTACTGACTCAACTGAAGGAGCAGCTGCCACAAGGGCCTGCTCGGCTCGTGTGAATCTGAATCCTGACTTGAACATTCCTAGGCGGATGCCTGAAATGACCCAGCCAATGGCGAGCAGGATCTCAAGCCCAGTAATCAGGATAACCAAGTATGTTATCACAGAGGCCATCTGTAATGCAGTCGGAAACGACGTGAACGTTCCGAGTACAATGAGTGCAATGACAGCTCCCAGAACAAGTGAGGCAACCGCAGTCATTCGCAAGAACATTCCATCCAATGAATGGCCATGATCTTCAACTTCACCTGCCAGAGACAAGTTAATTGAAAGGATCAGGACGAAGCTGATTGCGTAGAGTGCCAGCATAATGCTTGCTGCTGTTAGTGCTTGATGTGAAACTCCCTTGAAGGCTCCAGCGATCATGGGAATGAGAAATGCAAACAGAATGGTTATCCCTGCAATGACGCCCTTTGATTCTCCTCCTCCGGCCTTGCCGAAACCAGCTACAGAAACATTCCTAACCATCAGTGCGGCAAGAGGGAGAACGAAGACGGTAGGGGCCTGTACCGCCATTGTGTATTCGGGGAACAGTGCGACGTCAAACCATCTATTTGTTGGCCATATGGCCATTGGTCCGCTCCCGAAGATTCCTAAGATGAACATCAAGAAGACGAGTGAGAATGCAATAGTGACAATGGCCGATAGTACGGGCTGGGAGTAGTAGGTAAAGCCGCGCAGCTTGCTCTCAATCATCAGCAGGAATTGTGTGAGTAATACCAGTATGTATGGCAAAATCACAAAGATTGCGATGATATCGGGATGTACCGACATCATGATTGCGCACAGGACTAGTGGAAGCCCGGTTACAACATCTGTGCGACTCAGATAGACAGCACCAATAATGAACATGGTACCGGAGGTCGCCCAGACTATCATGAGCGCCCACTGACCTACTGTGTCCGGAAGCAACGTTGTGGCCTGTCCTGCCGCAAGTATGCCTACTGCCAGAAGAAACACTGAGAAGTATTTCGTGCCGCCTTTGACAAGGTCATCACTAATGTGAGCAGCCTTCAGCTCTTTCTTGCCAAGTCTTGGTCCCAGCATGACCCAGAATAGAAGTGCCGCGATGAATCCGTAAGCGAGCGGGAAGTTCCACTGGAAACTTGAGCTCAGAGGATGCCACAGCGCACCTTCACTTGTTGCAATGTTGTTTGCGCTAACCGCGACAAAGCCTACCGCGAACGCCAGGAATCCAGAGAGGCCAAATGTAAACTTCGCAATCTCTGGGCTTCGTGCGTACTCCCTGATTGAGTCCAATGGACTCCACCAGTAGACGAGTACCATCAATTGTCCTAAAATGAGCATAATGTATGCTGCAAAGACAATCGAGATACCATAAACTGCACCAATTGCCAACAGCGGGAAGAAGAATCCATTCAGAAGACTTGCGATGACTCCAATCCATCCATTTGTTGAGTCTGTGTAGAGGACTGAGTACATCTGCCATACAATGATGAGTATCGAGGTGAATAGAGCGATCAGGAGAATGCGCGTTTCGTACATGAATGG
>CAYPUO010000211.1:0-5886 GCA_964413775.1 uncultured archaeon | reverse complement strand
CTTCCGCTTCACTGACTCATGACCAATGACATCTTCCATGGTGATGACTGGACCCAGTGATTCGGTTTCAACAGAAGACGGTTGGAGATAGATTTGCGTATTCTGAGTGATTACTGACTCAGGAGGTTCTATCTCGACGACTTGGAAAGCAAAGTCAGGCATGACATATCTGTCAAAGAGATACATACCCTTACGAACAACACTGCCCGCCCACTGTTCTCTGGCGTAATCGGCGAATAATCCATCATTGTCAATCTCAAGACCCGATAGCTTGGGGTCCCCTTTTATCCTGAATGGATATCCGATATCACGGATAAGGACCATCTGGGCTTCCGGGACCTCGACTGTACGTTTCCTCTCAGTCTTCTGCGTTGTTTCCCGGGATGTAACTGGTAGATCCAAGCCTGAATCTTTTCGCTTCTTCAATTGCCGTATTACACCAACTGTTTCATCTCCGTTGGTGCTTTAAGAATTCCCCTAAGGCTAAAAGGTCACCAGTCTATTCAGGATTCGACAGAATTAGCAGTGCTGGAGATGATCAACTTGGATGATGTATTGAGAGTCTTCTTGAGTGTGGATATAGATGACGAAACCCTGTTAGATAGAATCGTGGCATCTCAGGGCAAACTCGACCGTGACGCTGCAAAGATGAAGCTTGTTGAGCGGGAGAACATCCATTTCACTTGGAGGTTCTTTGGGGACACTCCGATGCCTAAGATTGACGAGATTCATTTGGAACTCACTGGACTGGAGTGGACGCCCTTTACAATCCAGGTCGAGGGAGTCGGAGCATTCCCCAATCTCAGAAGACCACGAGTGATTTGGATTGGTGTGACCGAGAATGCAGAGAAGATGGTCGACCTCAAGACAGATACCGACAGCCGCCTAGTTGCACTTGGCTATCATCCCGAAAAGAAGTTCACTCCCCACGCCACCATTGCAAGGATAAAGTTTGTCAAGGCTGCTGGAAACCTCACCAAAAATATTGAAGGCCTCGCACACGAGAACATTGGCTCAATGGAAGTTACTGGCATTAGGATGACAAAGAGCACGCTCACCCCAACTGGCCCCATCTACGAAACCCTCTGGGAGATACCGTTCAAGTAGTACAGAAGAAGTGGTGGGCGAGGGGAGATTCGAACTCCCGGTCTCATGCATGTCGGAATATCGACACAACGTTCGACCTGTCCCCAAGCATGAATCAATTCAGTTAAACGAACATATGTTCGTATAAATACCAAGCTAGACTACCCGCCCGGTGTTAATCTGTATCAACAGCCTAGAGTTGCCTTACGTGATTTGAAGATAAAGATTACCTTTGAAGATAACCCAAACCACGTCATTTTGGGAGCAGTCATATTCCATTTGGAACACGTGTTCCAGTCGCGGTAGGTCTCATCCATCAAACAATCCGCAGACGATTTTACTACAGAGTAGGTGGGGGAGTTTGTCCAGAGTATGGCATGTAAACTGTAACTCAATGTTTTTGGGGACTTTAATAGCGAAAAATAGGACATATTCTCAGATAGCCGACTGTAGCTCGGCAGACAATGGAGAAAATAAAGAATGAAACCTATGTTGATTCCACCAACAAGTCCCCTCCCATACGACGAACCGTTCATGCTTCCACCAACAAGTCCCCTCCCATACGACGAACCGTTCTCGTTCTAGTTTGATACCTGCTCCCTAAGCCGGGGTTTCCCCGGCACTGGGAACTATCACTCCATCTGAAGTTTTTCTGTAGATCTCTATTATTCTCACAATCCGATTGGTGATTAGGTCGTTTTTTCGTGATGTGGCATTAGAGTCAATGTTTTAGTTGGCTACAACTATTATGATTACTCTGTTTTCATTTGAAAAACGATGATACAGTATCAGCCCTTGATGTCCAATCTCAAGTTTTATCTTGAGCGCAGCCGCTCTCGGTGCTGGTGTTAATGTTGACCCCATCGCTTCGTCCTGATGCACATTACTGGCAGGGCAACCAGGCTGCGGCAGAAGGCGCCATGGCAGCAGGCTGCAGGTTTTTTGCTGGATATCCTATCACACCCGCCTCGGAGATAGCCGAAATCATGTCACAGCGGCTGCCGTTGCTTGGCGGGACTTACATTCAGATGGAAGATGAACTTGGAAGCATTGCGGCAATAATTGGTGCCTCATGGGGTGGCCTCATGTCAATGACTGCGACCTCGGGCCCAGGCTTTAGCCTCATGCAGGAAAACATTGGATATGCAATAATGACAGAAACTCCATGCGTGATAGTAGATGTCCAGCGTGCGGGGCCCAGTACGGGCCAGGCAACAAAAGCAGCCCAAGGTGACTTCATGCAGGCACGATGGGGCACACATGGTGATCATGAGAGCATTGTTTTAGCACCAAACTCTGCTCAGGAGTTCTACGAACTCACTATTAGGGCCTTTGAGATATCCGAAAAGCTACGTCACCCCGTAATCCTCCTGTCTGATGAGATTGTTTCTCACTCACGAGAATGCGTCATTGCCAAGCCTGTTGCTGAGCCATTGGTCAAGCGCCAGTTCCTACACGACCAGCGACCACCCTTTGGAGATACTGCCAAGGAAGGCCATGCACTGATGCCAAGGTTCGGAGATGGACTCGATTTGCTTGTGACAGGTTCCACGCATGATGAGAAGGGCTACAGGAGGACGTCTGATGCTGATACCCACGACAGACAGATTAGGCGGCTGAATGACAAGGTTAGGAATGCTCAGACCTTTCTCTCGGACACTATCACAACTGGACCAGCGAAGGCAAAGTGGGGAGTAATATCATTCGGGAGTACATCCCGATCGGTCGAGGAGGCCATGATTGAAAGCAGCAATTCTTTCAGATCTCTCAGGTTGCGGACATTGTGGCCATTCCCTGACAAAGAGGTGAGAGAGTTCTCAACAACTGTGGACATGTTGCTTGTCCCAGAGCTTAGTCTCGGACAAATGGTTGGTGAGGTTTCTCGTGTTGTAGATGATTCTGTTGAAGTCGTATCGTTGAACAAGATCGGAGGCGGCAGACTCATCGAGCCAGAAGAAATACTTGATGCCATCTCTGGTACTTGAATAGGAATACTACCTGTCTGCTGTACAACAGTCTGACCTCCAAGCTCTGTGGTAATGGAAATTGAAATCTCTGTCTGCACCCAGACTGTGATGTTCATCTGTAGGAGCTCTTCAATTGTCATATCACTGGATATTGAGAGATAGAGAGTATGATGACCAGGCGATAACCACTCAGGGAGAGGCATCTGCTCTGTCTTTTCAAGAGATGCATTTAGAATAGAAACGAAGGGACTTGAGTTTTCATCTAGACAAAGCCCTAGGTCTATCGTGCTAAGTTCTTGACCAATCTCGTTTCTCGTGGAAAGGCTAAATGATAGATATTTTTGATAGAACGCTGTAATGTTTGAGATTTCTGATGAGATAGACATAAGGATTGTAGCAGTGATTGTCTGGTATTGAACAATTGTATAGTTTCCATCAAGAACCTCTAGGAATAGTGTATACATTCCTGGAGTAATATCAATACCGATATTCCATGATAATACTGCTGTTTGACCTAGACAACACTTAGTTTGCTTCACCAGTGTTCCAGAATCGTCTTGGAAACGAAGGGTAACATTCTGACCTATGCCTGGTTCTGATTGAGCAAGAATACTAACATTTGTTGTTTCTCCCCGCACGAACACCCACTCTGAATCTGGAGAGGAAATCCAGACAGGATATGTCACCTGTGATTGAAGAACAAGAGAAGTCATATTGACATACTGGGTATTAGCGAGAATACTGACTGTAAATGCGATTGGACCAACATCGGTATCGACAGGAACAAGCCATTCAAAACATGCAATGCCAGTATCATTTGTAACATTTGATATCAGACTTGTCCCTTGAGAGTTATAGAGTTCCATAGGAAGGCCTGAAATAGGCAATCCGGATGGGCCTTCAACACCCACCTCCAAAACCATGGACTCACCACGGACAGGTGGTGCCCGCAGATTGGCTGAGATTGTTGGTTCAAATAGAATGTCCACAGGTAAAGATAGGTTTGATTCGACGTAGTAAGTAGTGGAATCTGTATGGAGAGTAAGCAATCCTTGCCCCCAGTATTCTGGAAGGATGGGTATCTTGATAGACACTTCACCTGAGGAGTTAGTTGTGCCCAATCTGCTCAAGAGCCAATTTCCAATATGCATACTGATATTCACTTGAACCGAGTCCAATCGTTCACTGTTTTGCCAATCTTCTAGAGTGGCCCTTACCAGCAGTTCATGAGTAGACAATATCTGTTTGATATTGACGACCTGAGTAACACTGCGTTTTAGTACATTTAAGTAGAATGAGATGGTTGCATCTTGGTAACCATTGTGGACTGCAGTGACATTTACTTCGTAAATACCAGGAGTTATAGTAACTGGGATTGAGCCTTTGTATCTGCCATCAGGATATTGCGTCAAGGTTCCTGAAGCGAAAGAGGTTGTCCATGATACCGTGCTACCATTTATCATGTGATGGTTCTCATCTAGATGCTGAACAGTGATATTGGAGGTGTCATAATAGCTGCCACTGGGAGTTTCACAGAACACGTCATCAGATGTTGTATCAATCCTTACCAGTTCTGAAGACTCTGGGACAACTTCCATCGAAAAGGCCTCAAGAAACGGTAAGAAGGCATCACTGCCATTGCCACTAATCTCAATTGAATAGTTGCCAGGAGAGAATGGGACTGGTGTCCAATCAATATGGATAAAACCCACGGCATCTGTGGTTGTTGTATTTGAGTAGACCAATGAGCTCATGGAATTGTATATTTCTACTTGCACAGGTTCATTGTTGAAAGTAATTGTATCGTTGAATGGACTTGCCACACGGAAGTCAAGGGTTGCATTCTTGTTCGCCTGTACTACTAGCGAGGACAATGAATCAACTTCCAGATGTCCTCTTGTAATGTTTACTTCAATAGAGTCAGTGACACCTTGTGAATACTTATCGAATATTTCGATATTCAAGATAGCATAAGCAACGACTGGACTAGGATAGGGAGATGTGTTTTCTGGCAGTATTGTATATGACGATGAGAAGTATCTAACATCAGGGGAAGGTGATACAAGAAAACCATCATTGAAGACCGATCCATGATCAGTCACTACAGAGAATGAAATAGAACACCATCCACCCTGATCATAGTCTGCAATCAAACTCGTCACCATGTTTATGGTTTCTCCAACTTCGTAGGTCAGCTTGTCAGTTTCAAAGTAGTAGTAGTTGAAGTACAGTGCCGAAACGGGCATCACCAGAGCAAACGCAAACACAGCTGAGAATATGATAATTAGGACAGGCTTTGACTTCACTATACCCACCGAGAAATTGTATAGATGGTGCCTAAAAAACACCCCACGACTTCATCGGTAGGTTTAATTCAGTCATCAGGAGGTGGACAATAGAGAGATGTACACCATGCCTTTACGTGTCAAGGATACTACAATTGCTTCAATAGAAGAAACAGAAACAAAGAAGATGAAGATTCTGAAAATGGCATCTAAGGTAGAAGAGATGAGTCTCTCACTCGAACTGCCCGAAGCGCTCTCAGAACCCTTTCATGCCAAGGATAATGTTGTTGTCACGATTGACTCTAAGGAGATAGCTCGTGGCAAGAAGACCAAGTTGTATCTTGAGGGTACAGTCTTTAAAATAAGCGAGGAGGCAGGACTCTCTGTTATCGCAGGATTTGGGGGACTCCGATTAGTCTTAGAGATGACATCGCCAAAACCGACTCAACGCAAGATCTTCGATTCGGGTAAGATTTTCCTGACACTTGAGTAGAAAGGTTGTTAGAACTGCAATTTGGAAAAACGTAGTGGCTAATACTTTCGGGTAT
>CAYPUO010000210.1:0-5890 GCA_964413775.1 uncultured archaeon | reverse complement strand
GTTCACTCCTGCACCGGCACTGCGTATCTCCATCGTGGTTCTACCTATTCCTCTACTTCTGTTCTAGAGCGAGTTTGATAGCGGCCTCAAGGTCCTGTGGAGTCAGCCCGGGTGCATCAACATGCAGCTCATTATAAGACTGCTCAATGCGTTGAAGAATCTCGTTGCCTTCAACACTCGTACCGACAAGCCTCTTCTCAATTTCGGAAATTGCCTCCATTGGCAGCATAAAGAAGTCGCCGGAGAACACAATATCACTGATTTTCTCATCATCAACAGTCTGGGTCACTCTGACTAGTCCACCTGGAGCCTTGTAGTTTGCAGTACCAATTGTGGTTGTCGCCGAGATACGGACTGTGCGAGCATCCATGTTCCTGGTGCTCCTCCAGTGGAGCCAGTCGTCTGACAGGTACTTCGCCTTCAGTTCGTTCATCCTGCTCTTCTCCCAATCTGTAAGCTCGCCGTTTTTGAGGTCGATATCGAGGGTTTCCTTGTAGAGCCGGATCAGGTCTCTCTTCACTTCGTCGCGGTCAGGCATCTTGCCGGTTTCCTGTATGATAGTCGACATTCGTGCATGTAGGCCTTGCATGAGTTTGTCCCTGAATTTCTCGTCTGGTACCTTCAGGACCCTTGCCATCATATCGAAATCGAAGTCGAATATGAGATTACCCACGAGGATTCGGGCATCACCAACGTCGCCCGCGCCATTTCCAGAGATCTTCTGTCCCTTTGGAGTCTGGATATCGTTCACTGGCTTGAACTCTGCATCTACTCCAAGATTCCGGTAGGCCTCAACGGGTGCCTTGAGGAATTTCCGGTAGTAGCCACTAATATTCGCAACAGAAACTGGGCTATCTACTCTGTGGACAAGCTGGTAGAACATCTGCTTTCCATCAAGGTACACTCCGCCTCCACCAACAACGCGACGCGTCACAACAATGTCGTTTTCTTTACAGAACTGAAGGTCAATATCCTTGTCAGTCTCTTGAAAGTATCCCAAGCTGACAAGAGGTTTTGCTGGCCAACAGATAATGAGCGTATTCTCAGAGATTCCTTTTGTTATACCCTGAGCAATGACATCGTATATGATCTGAGTGTACAAAGGTTCGATAGGCCCTATGTCCAAGAGTCTCCAAGTTTCTAGTGGCATAGGTTGGCAGAATCCTATGTGCATTAATCAGTTTCTATGTAGCAGAAACTCCAGCTCACTGATGCCAACGATTAAATTGTCTCTCATTCAGAGTTTCACCTGATATTCAATGATAGAGGCCCTCGGATTAGTCAAGAAGTTCAGTGAGTTCACTGCTGTAGACAACTTGTCATTCACGGTGAATGGTGGAGAGATCTACGGGCTACTCGGACCCAATGGCTCAGGCAAGTCAACTACGATGAGGATGCTGTTGGGGCTACTTCGGCCAACTGATGGCACGGCGCGAATAATGGGTTACGATGTCCATACAAACCTAGTTCAGGCCAAGCACGTCATGGGCTATGTACCAGAGGAACCGGTGCTTCCCGAACGTCTTACTGGCTGGGAGTATGTGAACTATGTAGGTGACATCTGGCGAATCCCCCGTGGAAAGGAAAGGGAGGAGGAAATCGAAGAGCTCCTTACTCTGCTGGATATCAGAGATGCGAGTGACGACCTGATTGAGACCTATTCGAAAGGAATGTCACGAAAAGTAGGTCTCGTGGCAGCTCTAGTTCACAAACCCAAGGTCCTTATACTTGACGAAGTCCAGGCAGGTATAGATCCCCGCGGTGCAGCCACCATAAAAGAGATCCTAAACGGTCTGCGCAGTCGCGGTGCAACAATCCTGATGTCAACACACGTGCTCGAAATTGCTGAGCAGATGTGTGACAGGATCGGTATCATCAAAGATGGGAAGCTCATTGCTGAGGGTACAATGGACGACCTTCGTTTCAAGGCTAAAGGTCAGTCATCCCTTGAGGAGATCTTTCTTGACCTGACTGGTGGTCCTGATATGCAACTGATTGCAAAATTCCTGGAAGATGCATCGACGTGAGCCTGGAAGACCTCGTGGTTCTGCTACGACAGGACCTCTCGCAGACCTTTCGACTTCGAAGTGCGAAAGGGAAACGGACGGAGCACAAGAATTTCTTCCGCAGACTATTGGGTCCAATCCTTGCTATAGTGGTTGACATAGTTATTGTCTGGGCTATCATTGCATTTGGTCCATTAGTATGGCCATTCATCTCCGGTGTGCTCTCTTCAGAGGGTGGCTTGGGGCTTGGTGCGACGCTTTTCAATGCACTAATGCTGTTCTCGTTCTTGAGTTCGATCATGGTTTCTGCAACAACAGTTGGAAACAGTGAGCGTATGGAGTATCTCATGACCATGCCAATCTCCCTCCGCACTCTCTTCCTAGAGAAAACGCTCATTATAGTCCTCTACAACTCGTTCCTCTGGCTTATCATTGGGACTCCCATATTCGTCGGACTGAGCGTTGTCTCTCCTTATCCACTAGCATTCATTTCGGTACCCTTGTTCGTCACTCTAATGCTTGTCCTCATTAGCATTGGTGTCGGCGTTGGCGGACTCCTCGGGCTCGCATTTTCGAAACTCCTTGCAAGCCGCAGAAGACTGAAGCAAGTTGGCTATGCAATCATGACCTCTCTTGGTATCATTGGTGGTACCTTATGGTACGTGTCCCTCTATACAGATCAGTCAGGCGGCTTTTTCCAGTTCTTCATAAACATTGCCCAGATGTTCGGATTCTCGTCTAATATCACTCCTGGCTACTCCATGAGTGTACTTACTCTTGGTGCTCTTATCTCAGCACCCTTCTCAATTCTTGACATAGCTTCAGCGCTAGTCTACGCAATCGTAGCAGTTTCCCTGCTATACGGGACTGCGGTCATGAGCGAAGAAGCTCACTATAGCGGTTGGCTGACAAGCGGCTCCAAGCGCACTTCGAAGAAGAACTTCAGTATTGGAAAGCGAGAGTGGGACCCACAACCATTACGTTGGCTCACATTCAACTCAACAGTGAGTGTCTCGATGTGGTACAATATCTCGTCTATAAAACGAGAGGCACGCGTGTTCACTCAGTACCTTCTTGGTCCTGTAAGATATGTGATATGGCTGGTGATACCTGTGGTTGGATTTGGAGAGGGTGCCTTTTCGTTTACAGGCTACATTGTCTTAGCTGCCCTCATCCCATTCGCTACATCATATGGCCTATATTTTGCCGGGTATGAGACTGTCTATGAGGGCAAGAATCTGATGAACCTGCAGCTGGCTGCAACTAATATGCAGGACTATGTAAAGGGCAAGGCCCTCAGTGCTGTCCCATTCAGCCTAGGCGCCAGTATCATTGTTTCGGTTCTCATTGCAGTCATCTCCCCATCTCTTATCCTCTATCTCCCTGCTATCATCTTATGCACTGCGTTCTTGACACTCGCTTCGGGAGCGGTTGCTGCAAATGCGGCTGCGATGGGCGGTGACTTCAAGGCCCAGCGCAACATCACAAGGCAGAGAGGTTCAGGTGTTCAGATGCCTATCCGTGGCTGGTCTGTTGTACGAGCGCAGTTTATCCCCATGATCCTCGGGTTTGTGGGAGTATTCGCAGTGGTGCTGATTGGCATCTTTGTAAATCCAATATTCTCCTACCCTGCTGCTCTTGGATTTGCATTGCTGTGCATGGTTCTCTATAGGCACTACTCAAGAAGTGCAGGCCTCAAGCTGGCACAGATTGAAGCGACCAAATACCTGTAGTGCATGTCCCTACACTTTGAATTTGGCTATCTGGTTGCCCGCAGGAACTGTAATGTCACAGTCAAAGTAGAGCCCAATCATTGTGCTCTCAATGGATACACCTTCGAAGCTGTCGTTTGGCCCGTTATTGAACTCTATCTCTACTTCTCCCGACCGCCCGTTCTTGATATCATAGACCAGATATGCAGCATTCAGGACTGCGATATCATAGCCTTTGCCCGTAACATTCGGGATCATTTTGAGATTGATATTTGGCCCGCTGTCAATCCATGCGCCCTCATCATCGAGTGCGCATCCTGTCTTAATCAGAGTTACGCCATCCCGGACAACTCGAGCTTCAAGTCTGTCCTTTTTCCACTTCATAGAGATATCTGCTTGTTTTCTTGGATAGCCCCATATCTCTCTCCCAGACGTAATAGCTACGTCCTTGTTTGCATATCCATAGGCAAAGTACACTCCAACCTCCTCTTGCTTGGTCTTTGGATTATCAAACATACACTGCAGGAGTACTGCCGCCTCGTTGAAGGTGCCTGTTTCAACGCAAGGCATCTCACCTATCATTACAGCTCCAAGGGGCATCTGAGATGGTCTGAGAGGAGGTGGCAAGAGCTTCTCAATCAATCCCTCAGGAGGATAGAACAACGAGAGAAAGACCTTTGCATCCCTATAGTGGTATGGAGGCTTTGGGTACATAGGGCTCAGGATAGGTGTGCTGTACTTCTTGTCCAAAACAATTCACCAACTACTGGGTGACTCCCTTTCTATTGAATCTGTCGTGCAAGGGAACCGGTACCCAAGTCCAGAGAGGGATTCAGGGAATTCCCTTTGCAGAGATAATCTGTCAGCATTCCTCATAATGCCTTTTTCTGCCGTGTCCTAAGGGTGATCCTTCGCATAGACCACAACCTGCCAGATACCCATTTCTCGATAGAACCGTCGTTCGAATCCCTTTGCATAGACGATTTGCTCAACCACCTCGGTCGAGTGCACGAAGAACCGAAAAGGGCTTCTGTGAAGCCGATAAGTGAGGTTCTCAAAAACACCGGAAATCCTAGTTCTCCAATTATCTAGAGGATATACTACGCAGTACAACCTGCGAGCCCGTGCCGAGGACTTCTCCACAAGCTGTCGCACATCGTGATAACAGCAGATTGTCCTATCCAGTGTCACGATATCGCATGGGGGGATGTCAGGGGATAGATCAACAAAGTCACCGTGAACGTGCTGTATGCGGTCTGCATGTCCCTGTCGTTCTGCCTCCTCCTTTGCGGCTCTGATGTACGCTTGTGATGCTTCTGCATTGATACAGTTACTCACTCCTGCCTTCATAAGCTCATGTTGAATGGCACCTACTCCCCCTCCAATGTCCAAGAGCGTCATCTCTGATATGCTCTCAGTCTTTAGCGCTTCAATCAACACACGGGTTGTTTCATCCAGCTCATTCCTTCGATAGTTCTCCAAGTCTCTCATGGCTACCTTCTGATCAAAGTGTGACTCGATACCCACGCACTGACTACAACGCATGGCTTTTTCTCCCATGAACAAGAGGCTACAGCTTGGAAAAGAACTTGCCGATATTCAATCGAATGATTCTTGTCCTCGTCTTGTACCTAGGTGGGTTGAGTTGACTGAGTTGGAACTTGGATTTGCATGGCATCACTCCAAGCAACCTAAGCACGCCCGGACTGATTTTGAGGACATGCTAGACAACAACTGTACCGCGGTGCTGATCGCTGCATCGGAAGACGATCTCAACTACTGGCATCCAAACATTGTTGAGACAATTGGGATAGCCAAAGACGTCGGGTTAAAGGCAATCGTGAACTTCTGGGCATTTGGTGGTGTCTTCGGTGGCGAGCCATCTTCCTTCTTCCTGCATCAGAACCACAGGTTTCGACAGGTTACTGCTGCATCAAAGGAAGCGGTCCCTGCGGCCTGTTTTAACCAAGAGGAGTTCCGCGACTACTTCCACGATAAGATTCGCATGCTTATGCGTGACGCATCACCTGACGGTATATTCTTGGATGAGCCTCATTACTACCCACTGTTCGATGAGAGTGAGTTCACATGTGTGTGTGACGCTTGTCAAGAGAAGTTCAGGATAGCTCGAAATCTCACAATCTTCTAAACAACTCGACGGTACAGATGTGA
>CAYPUO010000209.1:0-5905 GCA_964413775.1 uncultured archaeon | reverse complement strand
CCTAGTCGCTCTGGAATGAATGAGTTAAATGGAATATACTCTCCCAAACTTGGAAACCACCCCAAGACGCGATTCTGATAAAAGCGCTGGATGAAGTACCCTGGCTTTAGAACTCTCAGGCATGTCAAAATATGCGTCAGTTCCTCAGATGTTTCTCTAGCTGGATCTCGCTGAGGAATTATGTTGTCTTTGTTTCTAATATCCTGTGATGTCTTGATGATCTTCGGAGTACTATACTCCTTTGTCAGAATATACTTCGTTTCGCAGAGTGATCTCTTGGATGCCATAAGGGAGTGCAGAGAACTTCGGTACCACTCATTCCAGAGGTCCTCGGGTATTCTTTTCAGTACCCATCCTTGCGGTGAGCTGATTGAATCACATTCTGCTTCGAAATATTCCAAAGTGGCGACGAATTGAATCCGAAGAGTATCTGAGTCAAAGAATTTCATCATCTCTCCAAAGTCGCGTTCAAATATCTCATCATCAAGTTCAAGTCTATCATGTTTATCAAGCACCTTTAGAACGAACTTACGAACAATACCCCACACAGTTAGTGTCGATGTGCCAGAAAAGCCAGCTCCTATGTTACACTCAACTTGCTTGTTCACTATTGGGTGTGCCCTAACAGCTTTGACATAATCAAGCGCCTCTGGAAGTGAGTTGAGGATGTATCTCTTCTTGTCTTCATCTCGAATCGGCTGCAGAAAGCTAAAGGTGTTTCTGAAGTATTCCGAGGAATCTTGTTCCGATCCAGAGGTCTCTCTTATGTTCCTGAGTATGGCATCCAAATATCTCTTCAATGCTTTTTTCAAACCCTGATTACCAAGCATATCACAAACTCCTTGATAAGAGATTCAATGTTAGAGAGCATAATGTACGTTTCCTTGGAAATCAGAGGAATGCAATATAGACCTTTGTAGACATTCGGGTCTAATCTTAGTGGAGTTTTCCCTTTTTCGCCTCCTATCTGCATTTCTAATACACACATACTACTCACCTAGTTTCTTGGACAGGATGTAGGCGTAAGGCTTGAGACCCATAGAGAGATCTAGCACGAATTCAGTTCGCAGTTTGGGACATGGATAGTGACCAGAGCTAATGCATGCCTAAGACTTCACCTATTCGCTAGAGCAATCACCATCTCTCGCATTACAGCATCACGCTTCTCGATGGTGTCTTGGATTCGATACTCGAGGGCCATCCTCAGGTCCCAGTACTGTCTGAATTCAATCTCTCTCCGTTCCCGCTGCAGATTGATCTGGGTCCTCTCAGCCTTCAGCTCACTGAGGAGGTCATTATAGACCTTCAGTGTGAAGTTGAATGCTCTTATGGCAGCTCCGCGCGACGTATGATCTCGCGCGCCTGTACGCGAGGAGTCAGGTGCCCTGACCATGTGTATCCCTCTATGTGTTGTTGCCTAGGTCCCTACCACAGGGGCATAGTGTCAGCAGCTATACTGCCTAACAAAACCTATTAATCATTATTAGGAGATACTAGTGCATCGTGTAGGCGGACTGCTCCTCGATACCCCTAGATGGAACAGGCAGTGATCTAACTACATGCTGGACCAAGGGACAGGAGCTCAGGATGCGTACACGTCTCCTGTTGTTCCTGAATGGACTGCAACGACTGAAGAGAATCGCAATGGAGCATAGGGATATGCAACACGGCATACATGACCCCCCACATAACAGACAGGACACAGTTCACGTACATAGTTGCGTCCAGACACTGGAGAACCTTGGCGACCCGCTCTTCGTACTTGACCCCGAGCTCAGGATTATATCGAGCAACAAGGCCTTCAAGGAGTTGCTTCGCATCTTCCACCTCAGCGAGCCCGTGATAGGCCAGCCCCTCATTGAGGCATTCCCGTCTATCCCCCTAGCAGTCATCAGTGAGTACCGGCAGGTATTCGCGCAAGGCGAGATGATGGTCAGGTCGAGGGAGCTGAGCATTCACGATAGAGAGATGTATATCGAGACGAGAAAGATTCCCATACTGAAGGACGGCACGGTCATCAGGATCGTCACAGTCATCCGCGATGTGACAGAACAGCACCTGCTTGAGCTGACCCTAGACGACTACTGCGAGCAGTTCTTCACCTATCGAGTGCGCAGTGAGGAGCGCTTCCGTTCAATCTTCGATGCATCACCTGTGAGTATCTGCATCTTCGACGAGGACGGTATCCTGACTGATGCGAATCCAGCCTGTGCTAGGATGTTTGGCATGGCTAGCGTCAGTGACATCCTGGGATTTGATATATCCAATGCTCAGGGACTGTCTGAATATGTCATGGAGAGGATCAGGAACGGGGAGCATGTGGCCTTCGAGTGGACACTGGATATGGACCAGGTGAACGCGAATGGGAAGTACGAGACCACAAAGACTGGGACTATGTACATTGGCGTCATCGTATCGCCGCTCCGCATAGACAACCAACTACAGGGCTGGATTGCACAGATGCAGGACATCACTCAATGTAGGGTCGCACAGCAGGAGGTCCAGCGTGCAACGGACCTGGCGATGGAGTACATGGACATGATGAGCCACGATATCGCCAATCAGTTGCAGTCGATGGTCCTGTGCTCAGGGCTACTGACCGAGGCTGCGCATAAGAGTGGAGAAGAAACTGTCCTTGCAATGCTCGATGAGTCGATCTCTGAGTGCATTAAGATAATCATGCAGGCTCGTAGCGTATCGACGAATGCAGACGATCAGCTGTAGCTACGATTCTATTCTACAGGTTGATTTCAGAAACAAGATTAATCAGCATTTGCTCCTCACAGTCACATGTGCTAGGATTTCACAGGGAGTGAACATGGCAGATGAGCATCATTCCTGTTCTTGAACCATCAAAGGAAGGGAAGGCAACCTATCTTGTAGCGAGCACGCTGATCATCCTAGCGTCTACAGCCTTCTTTGCATGGCTGCTGAACCTTCTTCTTGGATACGACTTCAGTCTTGCTCCAACAGTTACAGATAGTATCACAACCTATCCAATAGTTCAGATCTTGCCCTACGTTCTGCCTTTTGCTGGCCTTGGCGCTATCCTACTCTGGGGAATTGAACCTGAGAAACGCATAGTGGAACGAATGCTAATGAAAAAGCTACTGGCGAGAGAGTCATGGGGGAGAACCAAGCTGTACATGGCAGTCTTCTTCATGTACATCCGACCGTGGGAAACCTCACCAATCATCGAGCCTTCGCTGGATGATGCACTTAACGGTGAGTATCGCCGGATTACCAAGGGTCCCGAGTTCAAGGAGCACATCTCACGATATCACAATGTGTTCTGGGCAGTCTTTCTCACGACCATCTCCTTCTTTGACATGGGTCTAGTCTTTCCAGTGATGTGGTACCTGTGGCCTCTTGGATTTCCTATTGGGCTAGGTGTTTCGATTCCGCTATGGAAACAGAATCACGCTGTTGTTGAGAGAATAGCGGACTTTGCATTGACACGCTGGGTCTACGAAACTACTTCGAACGATATCAAGAGGCGAGTGTTAGATGCCTTTCAGAGAAAGCCTCCACATGTCGAATACATCGAGAGTGCAAGAGGAGTATGTGAGCCTATCATCAATCTTGTCGTACAGAAGGACTGGGCTGGGTTTGACCGGAACTCAAAGAATGTAGAGGGCTTGATTCCTACTCCAATTCCTGAACTCCTTTCCTGGGACATGATGTCTCATTATCTCAATCTCCTCTATTGGTGCGCTATCCCAGAGCGACGCGTTACAACAACAGCCGATAGGTTCCTGACGAATGCAAGCTCCATGATTCCCGATGCATTATCCTATTATTCCTCTCGGTCGCCATCTCTTACGCAGGAAGAACTCATAATCTCCGAGGCACTTAAGCACATGGCACTAAAAGCATCAAATGTTGAGAGTCTTCTCTCGCTGGATGAGAGTTTCTTCGAAGGCTTCTCCAAACTAGCAATTGATGGCGGCCTCAGAGATGAGGCCTATCTCCACCTGTCTTCACTCCCCTTCCTAGTCAGAAACAGGCCAATCAAGCGCCATCTATCTCTCAGTAAGGGGCCTCTTGTCGCATCATCATTATTCGCTGCATGTGACGATGGAATCTTCGATTACGTGAGAATACTGAAGCTGTCCTTCGCATGGGGAGTTGGGATATCTGTCTTCAAAGAAATGATTGGGAAAGCTAGCATGAAGGCAATTCTAGAGAATGACATCGGATATCCTCCGCGTCAGCTAAGAGAAGTGTCGGTTGTCCTGTATCAGAGAGTCAGGGAATTTGGGAAGTTTCTCGACTTGAATAGGGTAGGTATCAACTTCCAGAGATTAAAGGAAGTATATGGTAAAGATGAAGTGGTGGAACTAATACGTAGCATTGTTGGTCCCCTTCCCAGCGTCACCGACCAAAAACCGCGTGATATTGCAGAGCTATTCTCTAAGCTATATGATCAATGGGACTCTGAGGATAGTGTCTAGCTTTTCATGTTACAGTATGGAAGTAGTGCCTCTGCGCTTCGATGGCCCATAAGCACGCTTCTAGTAGTACCCTCAGCCTAGCATTCACTTCTCCTTTCTTTATGTTGTCGAGAGAAGTTTCAGGCGCTGGGCTGAGGTCGTAACATGTGTGGGTCAGCTGACAGATTTTCAGGATGCTACTGTTGTCGATGATGATGGATGGGGAGGAGAGGCCACCCTGTTCGACAGGGAGCTGGGCATGGATTGCCATGCGGAGGAGGTCGTGCTCAAGTGCTCTGTCACCTTAGAAGAGGTACCCCACTCCTTCCGAGTGGCCCTACCGGATGAATTTGGGCAGGCCCCTTACCCTCCAATCTGTTTTGGGTAGCCATAGCAATCTGTAGCTGCTGACAATAAAATACTCAGCGGCTACTCTTTTCTAAGCGAGGTTTTCTGTGGGGTTGTACCTACGAGTCCAATCCTTAGATGCTCTCTCAGTCCTGAGAACAAGCCTGAAAACTCTCGCACGATAGTCATTGTATGATTGAGCCGTGTGTGAGTGTGTGTAAGCAGACTATTTCTTAGAAAAAAGGGATTCTTGAAAGTATAGCGTAAAAGACTTAAGGAAGCTTATTGATATAAACTTGGGGTTTGGTCCGTAATGGAGGCAGCTAGTCCGGTTTCATTGGGAGATTCTTCAACTAGGGCTGAAGAGAATAGGAAGGTGGAACAAAGAATTCTTGACAGGGCCCAAGATTTACATGAGAATTACCCAGACAAGATAAAAGGTATAAAAGATAAGGCCGAGAAGACAATCAAGTCCGTCCAGCAGAAAACATCAGTTCTATTTGGACTTGGAGTGGGGTTGGTCATCATTTCTGTAATACTCCTGATTCTAAGTGCTTTTGGTTTCATTGCATCGAGTGCTGTGACCGGCTTGGAGATGTTTGGTATCGGGTCTCTCGGCGCTGTGGACCTCTTTGGTCTTCTCTTCTACAAGCCTATTGAAGAGTCCAAAAAGGCATTGCAAGATTTCGTTCAGGCCATGTTACTCACGGAGGGTTGGTTGCTTTCGATCAACGTAATTCTGCGTGGAATGGATCTATCGAATGCTGATCTCACTGTCAAGGCTGGAGCTCTGATTCAGAGTATGACCACTGACACAGTGGCAGCCTTGGAGAAGTATATCTAGACACTGCTGGAACTACGCCTGAGAGCACTGCACTAATAATCAATGGGACTCAGACACATCCATTTCCTAGGAACCCTAGATACTTTCTATTAACATGGTCATCGATAAGGCGTCCAGAGAACGCATCAGAGCTGACTCCAAAATCTCGGAAAAGCGGTCATCGGACCCATCGCAGGTATTATGCGCGGAGTATCCCTAGTCATACTCCCCAATTCGTGGAGAAAGACTACAAGAGAGGGCAAAATCGAGAGAAGGTGACCATACCCTGCATATGCTATCC
>CAYPUO010000208.1:0-5909 GCA_964413775.1 uncultured archaeon | reverse complement strand
ATCTGAGATTTGTGGATCCCATTCATCAGGTTACCCTAAATCAATCAGTTGAAGCAGGGACACTTGAGGAGAAGACCATCACGGGAGTAGATATCGACGGCGACCTCAGTACTGAATTCTTAATCCTGAACTACAACGGATCAGATTACAACTTGCTCATCGTCGATTTCAACGATGCCCTGACTACAGCATTCAACCTGTCAATCAGTGATCCCACAGGCATATCCACTGGTAACTTTAACGGCGACACATACCCCGACGCAGCAGTATTTGTGCGATATGGAGTAGTGATGCTCGATGTCCATACAGACCAACTACTAGGGAACTTCTCTGTCTCCGTTGGGGATAGCATTTCTTGCTGTGCAATTGGGCGGTTCCTTGAATCATCTCAGGACTCTATTGCAGTGGGAATCTGGCCAAGCACGAAGATAGCAAACCTGAGCATAGTGGCCGGAAATGGCACTCTAATGAAGAGCATTATTTTTGACGACCAGATCTGGGGAATAACTAGTTTTGATCATGGCTCGGGACTTGACGATATTGCAGCTGTGACTTTCAGTGGAAACTTGACAGCGCTCTCACCTGATACAATGAGCATGATCTTCAATACGACGGGGCTTCCAAGCCGCAGTATTGTAATGACAGGATTCCTTAACAATGATGGCCAGGAAGACCTCTTGGTGGCACCGACTATAAAGAACCACTCAGTCTTCATTGATGGACTTGACGGAACCATATTACGCCAATCAGTCGACCTCTCTGGCTGCCCGCAAGGACCAATAAGTGGAGGCGCCCCCAGTGGTCTTTGTGACCATGGGTTCATTGATGCAGATGACTTCACTGACTACGCACTCCTTGCATCAGATGGAAAACCAGGGTTTCTCAGGGGCGTAGATGGTACTATTGGTTACGAGGAGCCAACTATTCCGGACAAGCCGGACCAGCTTCTTGCATATGACATCAATGACAGCAATCGAGAGGATATTCTAATACTACGCGGACAGGTGGTCTATGTAGTGCTCACTGATGTCCACTCGCCAATTATCAATCCTAGACCTCTATCACCGACGCATCCGACGATTCGTGACCCCTATGTGACACTCGAAGTTGGACTTGAGGAAGGAACGCCCATTATTCTCGCTGACATCTACGTTCGTCATGATTATGGAAATTGGAGCCAACCAGACCATCTCCAGAGCTCAGGGACCGAGTATTTCGCATTCCTTGTCGGGTTGCCGGAAGGATTCTACGAGTACTATCTCGTGTTTCAGGACACGTACCTTAATATCGGTACCCTTGGAAATGAAACGTATCCAATGAACTTCACGGTAGCTGGGAACCTTGTATGGTCAGAATCTAGGAATCTGGCATCAGGTCTTAGTCATCATCTAATGGATATCGGGAACGCTTCAGATGGCAGTGAAATGATCTATATTCTTGATTCGAGCTCTGCAGGCATTATCATGGAGAGGTATACTCCGCGTGGAGAGAATCAAACGGTCGCACTGGTTGCGGACAATACGTTCAGTGATTTTTGGATCTACACTGGTATGATGGACGGAGATAATATCCTCGATCCGATTGCCCTGCTGTATGATGCCTCGGCTGGAAGAATCAATGTATCAATCTATCATGGTTCATCAGGAACCCTCTGGTTCTCAGCTCAATATCCCTACACGGATTTCAAAGCCCCCCTGTCTGCGCAAACATACGACTCCGACGGAGATGATATTGATGAGTTCTTCTTTGTTACTGAGAATGAAACAACTCACGAAGGATTCCTCGCGAGACTACGCGCAGATGGCTCATGGTCTGAAGTCGAGCTCACTGGTAAAAATGCTGAGTCCTACGGGCTAGCGCTCGCATCAACAGTCAACGGCCATTCCGTAGAGGCGTGCATCTCAGCGAGCACTGGTCCTGTGGATATTGTCAATGCTACGAGCATGAGCCTCATCTCAACGCATAATGTCACAAGCACAGACCACATGGCGACACTACCCGCAGGAACGTATGCCTTCAGGAATGCATCAGAACCAAGGGCAAGGTTCATGCTCTACCTGTTCTTCTTGGACCCAACTGGTTATTCATGCGGATTCCAAGTCTTTGATGCCAATACGCCCAAGATAAACGACACGAAGATGTTTACGATTAACAATGGATTATACTTCGCGCCCACCCTGATAGATGTTGACAGTGACGGCACTGATGAGATAGTTGGAGTGAATTACGTTTCTAAGGACCTTACTCTCTTCAGACTGACTAATCCAGTTACGATTGAATGGGAAGTCCCTGTGGGCTCGTCTGACATATTAAATACCGTAGTTGTAGACTTCGATGGTGATACGCAGGAAGAGATTGGAGTATTTACAAAGCAAGATGAGCAGCTGAGGATTGTTTCGTTGGATGGCATTCTTGAACGGGTACTAACTGTTGGACAGGGCTACGGACCGATGCGGCTGAGTAACATTGACCTCGGATACGGAGAGGAAATCGTTGTGTATCCTCTCGTCCAAGATGGGGTGACCAAAATCGGGGTGATTCGTGACGTGGCCCTAATTCGCCAGCTGAACGCCTCCCTGACCTATTCGTCCGGAGTAATATCACAGGGCGACTCGCTAGCGGTCTTTGTGGGCGTTACGAACATCTATTCCGAAATCATCAGCGATGCTGAAGTATACCTGACAGTACACTATCTCTCGGGCACATCAACTGTCAACCAGACGAAGGGATTGATATTTGGGATTTCTGACTATTCAACTTCAATTGCCATCAACTGGCCGATTGGCATTGTGAACTTCAGCTTGGTCATTAGTCACGATCTCTACGACACGTGGGTAGAATACTATCCAAATGCACTGATAGTACGAAGCACACTGGATATCACCATACATACGAGAAACATAGTGATGCAAAACAGCACCTTCTCAGCAAACATCACTGTCACCGATAGTCTGGGGGCTCGAGTTCCAGATGCGACCGTCTTGGTATCTCTTGGCGAAACTCAGTACGCTGCCACTTATCAGGATACGCAGTATCGTCTGCTGATACCAAACATCGCCTTAGCTCCTGGATCATATTTGGTCAATGCAAGTGCAGACCACACGTTTGCCGAGCATGCTGCGTATGAGCTGGCAGTCTTTAGGCTCGAAACAGATGTGATTCATATTACCAAAGATATGCCTGCGGTCTTAGAGCAGGATGATAGGTTTACAGGATGGCTCAACATCTCAGATGGATTCAGCAACCCGATCCATGGTGCACTCGTAAGGATGATGAGTGGGAATCATGAACTCACCTTGGAAGAACTAAGTCCCGGATGCTATTTCCTGAATACCACTGCATCACTAAGCATTGGAAACCACGCTTTCGATATCTTCGTTGAACAGGAGTTTATACAAGGTGTAGTCTTCGGAGATGTCCAGATTGTCATTATGGGAGATCTAATCCCAGAAGTCCCCGAGCTGCCTCCAGTGGACGGAGGTTCTCTCTTCAATGTCACTGTGTTCATCTACGACATGTATGGCATTGCCCCCGGTGACGCGTGGGTTACGATAGGGATTGATGGTAGGAATGTGACTGCGACTCAGCTCTCAGCTGGGAGACTTCGAGCTCTGCTGAATGCCACCTACGCAGCTGGCGACTGGAAATTCACTGTCTACTATGGCTCTATGTATAGCCATGAGGACAAGAAAGCGTATGACCTTCGCGTATACTCCAACCCAATCATCAGAGCCAGTTCCTCAAATGCATGGATAATTGGACAAGGCAATTCTACTACAATTGAAGTCCACGTCGAGGATTGGCTGCACAAAGTCATTGAAGACGCTTCAGTAAACCTCTTGGTGAGGGGAACGACATACACACTTGCACACGTTGGTGAAGGCCTATACCAGACTGAGATCTCGACCGTGGGATGGCCATATGGGATCCATACCTACTACATCGCAGTCAACCAGGAGTATCTGTACCAAGTGCAGATAAGCGGCAACTTCACTGTCATCGCCAAGCCCTCTATCACAATCACCCCCTCATCCCAGAGCCCCGCACAATTCGACTCACTAGTGGTGACAATTGAAGTAAAAGATCTGTACAAAAATCCGGTAACTGGTCTCATAGTGACGGTTGGCCTTTCAGACTACAGTCTGGCCGCGGAGGAAACAGCAATAGGCGTGTACTCAGCGACAATCGACCTAGGAAACATCCATCATGGCCCATGGAACATCACAGTCCGCACAGAGGGAGCCCTTTCAGTTGAAGCGAAAGGCGAATGCCCGATCTTTGTGAATGTGTACATCCCGAGTTTCAGTCTCAGTGCATATGAGGTCTCATTTGCGAGTGGCCTAGCGCTCCTCCTGAGCTTCATAGGAATGATACTCTTTGTCAAAGTCGCATCAGTAGTTACAACATCCCCCAGAAAGGCTGACGATGTCACTAGAAGCATCGTTCAGCTTGATAGAATCTATGGCATCATAGTCGTAGCTTCGGGGGCCCTGTTTATCCATTCATGGATGTTGTACTCGGAGGGTGCATACATATATGCACTAGTTGAGAGCGTCATCTTGTTGGGGGCATCGGTGCTTCTCTATGGTATATGGCTCTACAGAGATGCATATTCCTCGATTCTTCTTAGAGGCAGCTTAAGCAAAAGACGAGTTGCACTTGGCACGTTGCATCTCGTCCTCGTGCCATTCATAGTGTTTCTTATCTTCTACTATGGATACCAATTAGAGGCGTTCCAGCAGTATGTCATAGAAGTGCAGCACATTGTTGTCGGTAGTATCGACGTAATTCCGTTGGAAGCAACGGTCCTAGCCACATACCTCAGCAGCATAGTTGTTGTCGTAATTAGCTTCTACCGAGAGATACGCAAGGGACTAAACAGAATAGATAGCATGGTATTATCCGGGACTCCCAAGAACGTCGTTGATGAGGAACAGGCACTCCTTATTGGCAGGACAGGTTCATCAATCCGAATCAAGTTCCTCATGTTCCTCCTTATTCTTGGGGCAACCACAGTCATGCAACTCGATTTCATACTCAAGAACTACTCGATAGCAGCTATCGTTTTGATCCCAGTTGTGTTCTTGGTGCTGATTCCATTTGCATCATCAAGGATTGTGAGGAGCATCCCTGGAGTGGCCAAACGACGAGTGAGAGAAGATCTAGAAACCTACTCAGAGGCCATGGAGAGCGACATGGAGTAAGCGTTCAGAAATGGCGTCACCTATCTGGATGAATCACTCAGCGAGCAAAAGGATATCCACACGACTTATACGCCCCCAATCTATACGCATCACAGGGCGATGTAGCGAAATGCTGAATTCAGATCAAAGTTACCGATTGTCCGACGGCACTATGACAATTGACGAGATTAAGCATAGAATAAACAAGCGGATTGTGGCTGGAATACCCTTCGTTCTTGAATGTGTTATCTTCGTCTTGGTCTCGGCTTTCGTGTTAGGGGAAACGCCGACCTCAGCCATTTCAGGCCTTCTTGCTTCGACCATCTTACTCCTTATTGGACTAGGTCTGATAGCGAGCGGTCTCTCATGGAGGACCTACTACATATATGCTCAGGCGCTTCAGAAGTCTTTCGAATCACCGGTCATTATCACAGAGAATTATGCTGTCACAAAGCATGGAAACACCTATGTCTTTGCCTGGAACAAGAGTGAGTATGGCCTCTACTTTGTCGCACTCAGGCAGTCATCCATAGTCCCTTCGGAGAGGATTCGCGTGCCCCTGAGTTACTGGGGGGCGGGCTCGGATTATGCAACCGCCTTCCGCTTCGAGGGAGGACTCTCAGTAAAAAGCGCAGAAGGTACTTTTTCCAATCCCACACCTGAAGGAAACATCATTTCTGGAGAAGGGCTATGGCTTTGCATGTCAAACACCCGATACAACAGAGC
>CAYPUO010000207.1:0-5915 GCA_964413775.1 uncultured archaeon | reverse complement strand
CCCCAGTTGTACGCAAAACGAGCGACCCCTGCGTGTTGGTGGAGCGAGGTCCTCTGGACATTGTTCGGGTCCAGCTCATACCGGTATGCCCTTGTGACCAACATGAAGACTCACCAGTTGGTCCTGTCAGAAGTACTTAAGCTCCTAGCACCCTTGCCAATTCCAGCAGACACTCCTTTGATGAGTGTCAAGGTCTGTCTAGGTTCTCACAAGCTGTTACAAACCCTTACAGGAATCGCCAACGTAGTCCTCCAAGTTTATTCTCTGGGCCGGCTCGCTGGAGTATTTTGTTGTACCCTTTGCTGCGCAGAGTCTACTGCAGCCATCGATTGTAATTGTGGGGAAGTTCTTTGCAAACTCTCTCTCTGCCTCATTTCCAGCCAAGAAGAGTGGGAGACATATCGTCACAGTTTCGCCTGGCCTCAGGTGGTGCAGGACCTCTAATGTTGCTGCACGCGAAATGTTTCCTCCCGAACATGCCTCACCGCTGCATGAGATGAGACCAACCTTGGGTCTAAATGTCACTTCTCATTTCCTCCATCGCTCAGAACTAGTTCTTTGATATCATCCGCAAGATGCATTCCATCATCACCAATGTCAATCACAGTTCCAGGCTTGTGGTCCCTGTTTTCGGCTAGGACTTTCGGCGTCATGATTTCCATAACGGGGACACCTCCGACATGCTCCACCAGAGCAGATGCGCACTTCTTCGGGCAGCCGTCAATTGTGTAGACCTCTGACTCCAATACAGTCTTTTTGGACTCATCATCATCGGTCATCAGCAGTGGCAGGCATATGGTCGTGAACTCATCGGCGTGTTCTGCGTCAACGAGGCGATAGACTGCTTCTCTTGCTACAGTACCGAATGCTTTTCCGATTCCGCTACACGGAATGACTACTTTCTTCAATTCCTATTCCACCTTTTTCCCAATCTCTTTCTTTGCTCTCTCCAGTGCATAGGACTGATAGTCCGCTGCATCTTTGAGTGGTTCGAGCTCATCGATACTATCTGGTCTTATGAGATAGAGCCAACCACTGTCATACGGGCTTTCGTTGACCAACTCGGGTGTGTCCCCCAATGATACATTGGATTTCACTATGGTCCCTGCTACTGGCACTATGATTTCAACAAGTGTCTTGGTCGACTCCATTGATCCTGCTTCTTCGAACATGTCCACATGGGTCCCTGGCTCAGCAAGTTCAACATAGAACACATCGGACATCATCTGCTGGAGAAAGTCCGAGGCACCTATTCGGACATTACTGTCCTCGATTCGCACCCAGAAATCGTTGTCCGAGTACTTCAATCCCTTTGCTATCCTCAAGCTGAACTTATCGAACTTGGCTTCCAGATATTCGGCCTTGACCTGAGCTTCTTGGGATGGTGTGGGCGAGGTCTTCACAGCGCTGCTGTTCAGTTCTCTCCTCACTGCATTGATTACCTGTTTAACCTTATTCTCAGGACCTTCAGTCCCAGCTGAAATATCGGGGATAGAGATTGAAATAATGTCACTCCTACCTCGCGCACGAGCAAGATCAGAGGCGCAGTTCACTGCACAGCCATCAAGGCAGTACACATCCGATGTCCTAAAATCACGAATCTCGCCCGGGCGCTCATTGAAGAGGGCTCCCATACTTCCTATTACCAAGTTTTCACTGCCCTCTACTAGCTGCTCTGCCGCAATCCTAGAGACTTCGCCGCCTGGTCTGTCGTAGCCTCCGCATGGAAGGACATATTTTTTCACTGTCGACCGCCTCACTTAGCCCTCTCCGCTTTAATGAGATTGAGTATCTCGCTCTTGGGCGGGAACGAGATAGCATCATTTGGACACATTTTCCTGCAGGCCTGGCAGAAGACTACACAGTTGTATCGATTCTCAACCTCAATTCTCGATGGATTCTGAAGTGGTGTATACACTCTATGTGGACAGAACTTGAGGCAGTCAAATTCACCAGTTCATCCATCGCACTTCTTCAGATCTATTCTCGGCCACCAAGGTATCTTCTCACGGTCGACTCCCATGAATGTAGTTGCAGATGCTGATTCACTCGACTTCGTATCCATGGCTCTTCAGTTCCTCCGTAATCTTTTCCACAGCTTGCTCAGTGGTCATATCCCGGATATCGATTGGCACGAGGTCCTTCTTGACATCCATTCCCTTCTTTTCGAATGCGTCTCGGAAGAGCTTGTATTGCATCGCAGGCGCGCATCCTCCAATGAACACTTTGCTGCCCTTCTTGAGAACCTCCTCTAAGTATCGGTCTCCATCCTCCTCACAGAGTTGAGGGTGTATAATTCCATATTGGACTGGAAGAGCCACTCTGACAGTGTTAATGAAGTCCCAGATATCCATTTTTTCAAATCCAGGGCACTTGCCAGTGCACACGCACATGATGAATGCAGGTTTCTCGAAGGGCATGAACAACGCCTCATGTATTGTATAATAATCTGTCGTTCTCGATATACCAATATTTCGATGATTGCATTACTCGATGTGGCCTGCTGACCTGTTGATACCGTGTGCGGAGGTGGTTTATGCATCAGACCTGCATTCACTCGAAGACTTTATTCCATAGAGCTTTTGCCCAAGCCATAACGAGACATAGACAAGTGATACGAGCACAGGGACTTCAATGAGCGGGCCGACAACAGCCGCCAGTGCCTGCCCAGAACCAATACCGAATACACCGATTGCCACTGCAATTGCCAATTCGAAGTTGTTGCTAGCGGCAGTGAACGATATTGTGACATTTTTGTCATACGCAAACTTCAGCGCGTAAGACAACCCAAACGATAACACAAACATGATGATGAAATAGGAGAAGAGTGGAAGGGCAATCCTGAGGACATCGAATGGTAGCGCAACTATTGTGTCGCCCTTTAGTGAGAACATAACGACTATTGTGAAGAGCAGTCCTATCAGAGCATACGGTCCAAGCTTTGGTGCGAAATCGTTGTCGTACCACTCTTTCGAGCGACGTCGAATCAGCGTGAAGCGTGTGATGATGCCTGCTGCAAGTGGAACTCCTAGGAAAACGATGACACTCGATGCGATTTCCAGAATCGAGACTTCTACGACTGAGCCTGCTCCTGGTGCGACTATCGAGGAGAGATAGGTCACGAAGAACCAAGCCTCTGGACTGTACATCACAATCTGAAAGATTGAGTTCAATGCAACAAGAACTGCACAAGATTCTCCACAGCCACCGGCCATCATATTCCAGATCAGGACCATTGCAATACAACGCGCAAGCCCAACAAGGATTACTCCAGTTCGATAGTCCGAGAGATCGGGAAGGAATATCCATGCGAGCGCAAACATTAGGAATGGGCCGATTAGCCAGTTCAGAGTTAAGGAGACCCCAAACATCTTCTTCTGGCTCTTGAGTTTCCCAAGCTCCTCATACTTGACCTTGGCAAGCACAGGATACATCATCCATAGTAGGCCAATTGCTATTGGAACAGAAACCGTTCCGATACTCCAGTAGTTCAGGTCTGATGCTATGCTTGGGAACAAGTAGCCTAGACCGACACCTAGCAACATAGCTAGGACTATCCAAAGTGGGAGGAACTTGTCAAGGGTACTAAGCCCCGTTATGGGACTGCGAGTCGCATCATTCTTGATAGCGTCCGTCTTGTCCATCGCTTTCGCTCCAAAGTGCTTGAAGGTTTAACTAGTGCGTCAATCGAATAATTTCGATAGTTATATAATTGATGCATATGCGTGCAATGAAAGTTGGTTTACATACGAGCTCTGTTTCTGCACTCTAGCTTCTCGACTTGATGTCCCAAACGTTAGGAACGGGCGAACCAATCAGTTGAGAGTCAATGAGACTCCGAACATCTCCTTCTGGCTCTTAAGATTCCCCTGCTCCCCATGCTTTGTTTTGGCAAGAACAGGATGCATTATTCATATCAACCCAACTGCTATGGTAACAGACACTATTCGAATGCCGCAGTAGTTCAGGCCTTGTGCTAGGCTGGGGAACAGATACCCTAGAAACACCGCTAGGAGCATAGCTCGTACGATTCAAACGGAAGGGAACTTATCGACGGCACTAAGACCAGTTACTGGGCTGAGGTCTACACTATCCTTGATCTCCTCATTCCTGCCCATTTTCTTTGCTCCCAAATGCTTGGAATTTCAGACTAGTACATTCATCGAATAATCTCAATAGTTATATGATTGACCTACGGATGAAGCAAAGAGAAGATACCTTCGTTTATCAAGGACCGTGTATGAAAGCCAGATGACAACATGTCTGAGTGAGAAGTCCTTGTCTTGACGATTTCCTTGGAGCCGATGGTGTTGACAGAGTCTAATGTGGGCTTTAACGGACATGCACTTGACCTTGCAATTTCAGACGGGAACATCAAGATGCTTGGTGAGTTGATTCGTACTTCAATAATAGAAGGTCATACTGCAATACTTGAGGAGTACCTTCAATTTGCTACTAAGTCAGTCCACTCCATTAGTCCCGGCGTTGCATTGCTAGCAGTCCTCGAGGCATTTGAAATGCAGGACTTGCGAGGAATAGATGTTTCTCCTCTAGAGGTCTTGAAATCTGTTGAATATGTCTGTTCCCAGGATGCTGTAGAATCAGGACGAAGGGCACTTGTACGCTATCTCGAATGTCAGATCAGAAGAAGGAATACGTTCTTTCTTGATGTTGATAAGCTGAAAGAGTCGGAGGCTGCGGGCCTTGTTACAGACATTGTTGATGCTCGCGAGGCAGAGGTCAGGGAGGTCTGTCAGGAGCGCCCAACAGAAGAGGAATTTGCTTCCACCTACTATGGATTTCTCTTCCTGACTTCTCCGTCGCAGAAGCAGGACTCTAGCTCGAATCTTGAGAGGTTCCTCGATTGCTTGAACCTTGGTGGAGAGGCAGAATTCAGGATCAAACGTTCAAAGCTGAATCCGCAGGAGGTGCTTTTCCAAAACACGTCAAAAATAACTGAGCGAATCCTTCGATCAGTTCTCTATCTAAATGGCGAGAATTCGGGAAACCGCGCCAAGGCCGCTGATCGTTTGGGAGAGATAGGGGATCCAAGAGCAGAGCGATATCTTGTTCGTGCTACGAAAGATAAGTATGCATGGGTCCGAAAAGCTGCTGTCCTTGCTCTGGGGAAAGTACGGGTTCTTGAGAGTCCTGAACCAGTAGTTGAAGCCCTCAAGGATATCGATGAAGATACGAGGAACAGCGCATTGGAGAGCCTAGTTTCGCTTGGCTGCATTACCGTTCCGTATCTTGTCGATATTCTAGGAAGCTATAACGGTCTTTCTCATGAGGCAGCACTTGAGCTTGCAAAACAATCGCATCCTCGTTCACTTGATAATGTTGAGGCTATGATACGTTCTCATGCGTGTATTATCAGGATATCAGCAGCAGAAGCCCTCGGAAGAATAGGGGGCAGAGATGCAGTTGAGGCACTTGAGCGCGCACTACAAGATGGAGAACCTGAAGTGAAAAGCGCCGCGCGTAAGGCGATTGAAGAGGTGCGTGGGCGAAGAATCGGTTCTCTCAGTCCAAAGCCGAGTTACACACTTGGTACAGAGTTCCACGGAGAAATGCAGGACTGAACATTTCTTCTGCGCGAACGGTCGTTCTCAAGTATATCCTCATTCACTTTCATCCTTTGTGAAAGAGTGAAGTACCATGTGCTGCACAGCATAACATGAATATAGCATAAAAAGAGAAAGGATGGTAGGAGATTTCCTACCATCAACCATGCACTAGTCTTTCCAGTCCATACTCTCGAAGTCTCGCAACTTCTGCCACTGCGTAAGACCACCCAGAGCAGCGACTCCGAGTAGTGTGACTAGGAAGACTGCTATATTTTGGTACATATCAAAGACGTCTGCGAAGAACCAGAACCACAAGGAAATAATAATGATCCATGCAAAGGCGAGTCC
>CAYPUO010000206.1:0-5951 GCA_964413775.1 uncultured archaeon | reverse complement strand
ATTTTGAGTGGTGGAGTCCACTTGGGACCGTTGCCCCACTGCTAGTCATCGTCTACACAACCAACATGATTATCGGTGGTGTTCTGCTGTCACTTGCATATTATTGGTCCGGCAAGAAGCTCTGGATGCCTATTGGTTTTCATTTCATGTGGAATATGATTGCCTACCTTCTATTTCCGCTATATCCTAGAGAAACAGTATATTTGCCTGAAGTATTCCAGATTGAATGGGGGCTGACCACGGTCTTTGGATTTCTTTTTGGCCTTACAGTCATTTGGCTCTTGACTGACCAGATACGGAGAAAAAATAGATTGTAGGGTTGGGCCAAACCCAACCCTCGACTACACTCTACTGCAAGTAGTTCTCTTCACTCTCGCCCATTTTCTTGACAATCAATGTGATTCCAGATACACCAAGTGCACTAACAGTCTCGCCTGCGACGATTGGTGGCCCAGTTGTCTTCGCCCACCAAATCTCCGCGCCTGACTTGACTTTTCCCTTTGGATTGATATCTGTAAGGGCTTTGAGATTCTTCATCTTGCCATATTGATACTCTGGCCATTCATCATAGTTCCGCAGAAATCCCATGTAGAGAAGCATTAGACAGAATATTGTGCCAACCATGATGTAGACGGGCAAGTGCCCAGTAGGGTCAGTGAACCACGCAGCGATAATCGCAACGCCATATATGGGGAAGAGCTTCAGTGATAACTTTGCATCAATGAATCCTCCATGGGCAACCCCTGCTCCACCGGTGAAGAAACTGAACATTATGTATAGAATGCCACCTACGACGAATATCATCAACGGATTGAAGAAGAAATTCGTACCTGTCAGGACCACCTCGAACACGAACAGGATGATGACAATGGGAATCGTAACCTGTGCCATCGCTTTTCCTGTCGCTGGTTCGATGGTGATCACTAGGAGAGTCAGGATGACTGCAACAACAATCAATCCGTAGAATGGATCCAGTATGACGAGGCCTAGCACCATGCTCAGTGCAGATATGAGTATCATGACGACGAGGATTTTGATCCAGGCGTCCATCTTATCAACTCCTTATCGATCTCTACTATGTTCTCCTACTGGTCCGTACCTTTGTTAGACGGCATCTTCATGCCACCTGTTCCAGCAGTCAGGGCCGCAGCGGCACCTATTGATGTTCCGACCTCTGGAATGTTTGTAGGCACCATGATGATGAGATTTGCGTTCTTGCTGATTTCCTGCATGATATTCCATGTACGAAGAACAAAGCCAATGCTAGATTTTTCGTACGTCTGAGCTGCCTCTAACATAGCCGCGGAAGCCTCGAGTTCAGCTTGTGCCAGAGTTTTTCTCGCACGTCTCTCTCTCTCAGCCTGAGCCTCTCTGCTCATTGCATCCTGGAGCTGTGTCGGAATTACAACATCACGAATCTCGACTGCTGTGACTTTGACTCCCCAGTGTTCGGTCTTCTCATCGATCAGTTCCTGCAGATGTGTAGCAATCTTGTCTCTCTCTGAAAGCAGCTCGTCCAATGTCACCTTACCGGTGGTTTCTCGGAGAGTTGTCTGCGCAGCTAGTTCAACCGCGACAGTGTATCTCTCAACACTGAGGATTGCCTTCTCCACATCGATAACTCGGAAGTACATGACCGCATCTACAACTACCGGGACGTTATCCTTGGTTAGTGACCGTTCTGTCTTGAACGCATAGGTCTGCAGCCTAAGGGAAACGCGCATGGCGACCTTATCAAGCATTGGTGTCACCCAGATTATCCCAGGGCCCCTGATGTGCTTGAATTTACCAAGGCGCAGAATGGCGACTCGCTCCCATTCCTTCAAGACTTTGATACCACTAGCGACGAACATCAGAATGAAGAATAGGATTACTATTACGACAAAATACAGTCCAAACATGAATGACGCATCAAATTGCACTATTACTTTTCTCCTGAAACCTACGTCATGTAGGTGGACACGAACGGACGTGAAACCCCCGTTCCAAGTTAACACCTACATGAAGTCTTAAGAAGCTTCGTTATTATGCGTTCTACTCCGCATATCTGCGGACGATGACGCTCATTGAATGGGCTCCATTTCTTGGTAGTTGTCCTCCTCAGTTCGCATGCCTGGAAGCTGGAAGTAGCCGCTTGAGATACTCTCCGTTAGAGCTGCCAAGATGACTGCTGCTATCAACGCTCCTATCAATCGTTCAACAGGATAGACAAAGGTTATTGCGGTCCAGAAACCAGCAACAGTGCTTGTACTGAGCCCCACGACATAGACGAGATATACAGCACCGATTGCAGATCCTACAGCTTGGTCTATGCATACCGCAACCAGAGCGAGGAGGAAGAGCGCCCTTGTTGAAGATCTATGTGAAAAATCGATCTCACTGTAGATTCTCGATTCTGTATATGGAACATAGAGGATGAGTGCCAGGTAAATTACAATGATGTGAAACCACAAGAACTCTGGCACAAGAGTCCCTATGGGACCAGCCAAATAGATTATCATTGCCAGCAAGTAAATCGCGATTACATACACTGGCTTTTTGACTCTAATCAACCCTGCTGAAAGCGCTCCTGCTGCAGTGGCTATTGGAGTTGCCAGTCCAATCACCATTAATGCAGGGTCAGCAAACATCCCGAGGAATGAACCCACTAGTACAGCGAGAGTGCCATAAAGCGGTCCCAGCAGAAATCCCACGATGACTGATGATACCATTCCAAATGATATGACCCCAGTTCCGCTTACGCTGAGGCTAAATGGTAACAGCGTAACAACAAAATGAATAGCAGCAAATACGCCAGTTAGGGCCCAGGCGTATGATGATCTCATATAACTAGCCATACATATCTCTCCTTGTGTAGTTTAGTAAACTACATAGGTACCTTTGTACATTGTACTCCTGTGCAAACCCATATTTTAGTCTCATGGAGGCTTAGCGGATGACAGATTCTGAGACTTTCTGGCCATACATACTACCAATGCCAACAAACTACGAGCATCGGATTCGGTTCATTAGGGACGTGCTGGCTTCCAGAGTTGCATCAAGTGTACTTGGGCAGTTTGAGGAATCTGGTTCTGTTCTGCAAAGGGACCTAATTAGGAGTCTTTCCAATTCAAATAAGAGCATTCTCCACTACCTTCAAGTCCTCCGTTCCTATGGCTTGATTCAAACTGGCTCTCGAGTTGACAATGGGAAGAGGGTTGTATTCCATGAGTTGACTGGAATGGGACGGAGCTTGCTCCACTTTTTCTCAGAGCACCTGCCCTCGAACATTGGGGATCTGACAGAGTCTCTGCTAGAAGACTACCTTACAAGTCTCTTATCCTTCTATCGAGAGCACAACCTCGAGGAGTCCGTCTTCTATGAGATACTAGCGAGAGTCAGAGCCAGGACTATTGTTGAAGGATCTACTCAGTATGACCATCCTGATTTCATGATAGTTGGCGCTTCAGCATTGTTGACGAGCATCGATTGCGAAGAGTTGACAGACTCTATTGCTGACGTCAGTTGCAAGATGCCTCGATACTCTGCAGGAGGTCCTAGTCTTGAGCTAGCCTCACAACTGGCAGATCGAAATTTCCAGTCTGTGTTTGTTTCTTCAATTGGTGATGACCTCAACGGGTGGAGGATTCTGAGCTCGCTGTTGTCGATGGGCGTCGATGTGACGCACTTTGTAGTTGAGCCAGAAAAGCATACAAACGAAACGATTGTGATTGACGATGGTGTGGTCACACGGAATCTTGTTGGAATAGATGAGGGATTTTCTCTATCTGTTACATCTCCCTCTCAAATTCCATGGGATGTCCTGAAAGAATCCAAAATCGTGTACGTTGGAGAGGTCTTCCTGGAAGTGGCATTAGCAATTGCTGCGTATTGCAAGGCAAACAGAATCCCCTGTTTCTTCCGTTGTTCACAGCACTATTGGAAGCTAGGCATATCAAGAATCAAGTCCCTCCTGAATCAGATAGATGTCCTCCTCATCTCGCCTCAGGAATGGGCGATTGCACAGAGCGAGCTTGGTACAAATCCTTTCGCTGCTCTGCGAATGCATACGCAGGCAGGGGTGCTAATCAAGATGAGCAGAGAAACATATGGAGTGATGAGTGAAGGCTCGGAGTCTCTGATTACATTATCTCATCCTGAATCTTCGATTGATATGGATCCAAGTTTCGTAGCAAGGGTTCTGTCCGCTTACCAGGACAAAAGAAACGTGGAAGACGCTGTTCGTGCTTGTTTCATCGACAGATGAGTCTTCTATTTGCTGGATGATGCGAGTATCCAGAAGAAGAGCCCGCCGAGTATCCACACAAAGAGTCCTGCTCCCAGTACCATTCCTAGGGTTGCGCCCATCCCTGATGAACCCAGGTTGACATGCATGTTTGTGAAACGCTTGAACCCGCCTACATACTTGGTTTCGTAGTCGCAATGAAACTCCTTGTCAGTAATAGCTCCACATATCTCACACACGAATCTGTTCTGAAATACTGCACCGAACAGGCTGTCCAAGTTGCATCCAATAAACGCTGTTAACACTGCCAGCGGAAATACAATGAGTAGTTGCTCAAGATTATAAATCGGTACAAGTCCCGGCGCGAGTAGGGAAAAGAGAATTGCTAACGCACCGATAATGATGCCTGCCAAGATAGCGACCCCTTCGCCCAGTAGCGAGACCGCACCTATAGTTCCTCTAGGTACTCGTCGTCGAAGGTTTGTGATAAGTCTAGGCTTGCTTTTGCTGAAGACTCCAATCTCACTTGCCAGTGTGTCAGCCGTTGTGGTTGCCACTGCACCGATAAAACCACCAAACATTGCAAATGAATAGAATGAATCAGTAAACTGAAGAGGCCCTGTTGGGCTGAAAACGAAGATGCCAATCGAGAAGGCCATCGGGATTATGCCGCTACCGAACACATTTCTCCAGGAGCGCTTTCCCTTCCCCTCTTGGGCAAGATTCTGCTTGGCCTTATCTTTGTATTTGAATCTGGTAGCCACACCCGAAGCTAGAAAGAAGAACAAGAGGATGATGAAAGCTGCAACTCCTCCTGTATACCATACGGTCACACCAACAACAAATGCACTAATCAAGCCGGATACATCAACAAACTGGAACTTGTATGAGATTGCACCAAGGATGGCCATTACAACAAGGCCTTGCACTACGGTGTTTGACAGCAACTCCAACATGTTCTCACTCTCTCCATTATCCGACTGATTCAGCGAACTCTCTATTCTCTGTACATCAATAAACTATTATATAACCGTAAATCAGGAGTTGGTTGGATGCTCCGATTATCCGAAACGGCTCGATTTACTCCTATTATACCTTTGCCCACGGATGCACATTTCGTCGAACTATCCATCGCCTATTTTGATAGTTTTCGCAGAAGAAAGGCCTCTTTGGTGTTCGATTTTCGCAAACGCGGTATTTTACAGGCGTATAATATTCTCTGGATGAATAATAGACCTAGTATACAGTGAACTGCTTAGGTGTCTGTTCGACTGCTCTGTCGGGGAGAATTTGCTCTTTCTGCTCAACAAGCGCTTCGAGATAGAATCCTGTCACGACATCAACAGATGGTGTTGTCCATGGGATTTCTATCTCAAACTCGCCATCTTTCTTTCTTGAAATGGACCTTGCATCCACTTCGAACAGCTTCACTACTTTTCTCCGAGACATCACTCTAAGGATAATCTTCACGTCATCGAGCGCCTTGCTTGTTGCTCGTCCTATCACTATCAGCTTGACAGGAGTGACTCTCGGCACTAGACCCGGCACTTCTACTCCCTTCGCGTCCTTAATCATATAACTGAAGTGAAAGTGAGGCGCCTCCACGGCCTTTATTTTCAACCTCTTCGTACCGCGTGCGATGCCCCTTGAGGTTGTGGCCTTTGCAGTGAGATATGCATTACTCATTTCAATTGATAGCGGAATTTCAACACTAACTGCGTACAGC
>CAYPUO010000205.1:0-5963 GCA_964413775.1 uncultured archaeon | reverse complement strand
CTACTAGACACTGCAAGATTACTCATAGACAAATATTCAAACGTCATTCATCTCCCAGAAGACGCAGCAGTAGAGAAGGATAATCAGCGTATCGAGTGTGAACTTGGCCAGCTTGATGGCCATCCTTTTTATGACATTGGTCCAAGGACTGCTGAGAAATTTGCCAAGACGGTGAGGAGCTCGCAAGTTGTATTTGCTAACGGTCCAATGGGTCTGTTTGAGAAGGAACCATTCCAACAAGGTAATGTTACCGTGCTTAATGAGCTGGCAGAGTGCAGTGCTACTACTGTTGTTGGTGGAGGTCATTTGGGTGCGATGGCCGGGAAGATGGGGCTGGCTGACAGGATCACTCACATATCGACTGGCGGCGGTGCTACCTTGAAGTTCTTGACTGGGAAGCAACTTGTCCTCGTAGAAGCACTCAAGGCAGCCGCCCAGAGGATGAACAGCTAGATGGAATCCTTCGTAGGTCTTCTCTATTGGGCTCCAGTCATCTACGTCATATTTATCAATCTAGTAGCCTTTGCTGCAATGTGGTGGGATAAATGGAAGGCTACAAGAAATGAGTGGCGTATCGCAGAGGCAAGCCTGCATGTAGTCGGGGTCATGGGTGGTGCAGTAGGTATCTTTGCAGGGATGTACACCTTCAGGCATAAGACCCAGAAAAGATCATTCCAAGCGCTTGCGTTTGTGGGACTAGTAGTTTCTCTCATCATCTACTGGATTATACTACAAATATACATCTAAATATGGTACTACTTGTATTACAGTGTGTTGTAGTGATAACGACTGAAGACGATTCTCTTTATAGATATGATGACTGTATCTAATATATAATAATTGTAATTTCTTGGCTGCAAGGTATTTGGTATTTAGAGCAGATAACATAAAATTAATATGTAATACTACATAAATTACTTCAAAGGTAATTAAGGAAGTACAAGATACGATTAAGGATGAATTGTTATGAGTACTTATTCTGTTACTATAGGAATCAGACTAATTAGAAGTCTTTTGGCCCAAGGAAAGAGAACTTTCAGTGTGTATGATGCATGGAGAATAGCTCAAAGGCTGGGGAAGAGTAGAAGTCATCTTCGGAAAATCTTGTATGAGTTAGCAGTAGGGGGGTGGATTAAGCGTCTGCGTCGTGGGACCTATGTGATAACTATGGAAACTCCAAGCGAGAGCGATATACAGCCATTTGTAATATCAAGAGAATTAGTTAAGCCTTCAGCTATTAGTCACTGGTCGGCCTTGAGTTTTCATGATTTTACAGAACAAATTCCTAAAATAGTAACAGCCACTACAACGAAAAAGGTTGTAACTCCCAGTATGCGGCAGACTGACTCAGATCTAAAAAAGAAGCACATGTGGAAGGTTGATCAAACATATTATGAATATGTTAGTGTGAAGCAGTCTCATTTCTTCGGATTTCAAGAGGTGTGGATTGATCAATTTGAAAAGATTCTGATAACAGACAAGGAACGAACAATTATTGATTGTTTTGCCTTTCCACGCCGATTTGGTGGAATTCAATGGGTAATTAGTACATTAGAAGAGATTATCGATCAGCTGGATATTGAGAAGCTTGTCAGCTACGCAATCAGATATGGGAGAACTTCCGTAATTAAGAGGTTGGGGTGGGCACTTTCGGAGATAGGAGTTCAGGCTTCAGCTCTGAAGGCATTACGAGACTACAAGACATCAACATACTTCCTAATTGATTTATCGCGAGAAAGAAAAGGGAGCTATCAAGCTTTGTGGAAAGTAATCGACAATAGAGAGGCACAGGTGATTTGATGAGTATGCTAAAACAAAACCTTACGAAAAGGGCAAAATCCGTTTCTGGTGGCCTTCCCATTTTAGAGAAGGATTTTGCAATTAGCTACATACTTGCTGGTCTGATGAAAGTACCAGACTTGGAAAACACCTTAGTCATGAAAGGAGGAACCGCTCTAAAGAAACTATATTTCGGTGAATATAGGTTCTCTGAGGATTTGGATTTTACCGATATAGATTCAACGAAACAAAATGGGTTGGATGAATCAATTGAAGAAGCTTGCCAAAAGTCTTTGGAGCTACTAGGGCAATATGGAAAATTCGATATTAGATCGGAGGAAGTAAAGTACAAACATCCACATCCAGGTGGCCAAGAGGAATTCAAAGTCAGGATTCGATTTCCTTGGCATCATGATTATGATCAATCCGTTAAGATTGAAATAACACATGATGAACCAGTTCTGAAACCACCAGAATCTAGGATGCTCCTATACGACTACGATGATATTCTTCAAAACATAAAAGTCAAATCGTATTCACTTGAAGAGATAATTGCGGAGAAGTTGAGGGCAGTTCTTCAGCAACAAGAAGCCCGAAAAACGAAGGGTTGGGCCCGCCCTCGAGGAAGAGATATCTATGACATATGGAGTATCTTGATGAAATACCAAACAACTCTAGATATAAATGGATTTCCTAAATTGCTTAAAGAAAAATGTAATGTATGCGGAGTAAAATACACTCAGTTGGATGATTTCTTTCCTAAAGACCATATCGATGAAATAAGAGAATCATGGACCACCGATGTTGGTAGATTTGTCGATGATTTGCCTGATTTCCAGAAAGTGTTAGACGAAACGAAGAACGCGCTTAGAACGTTACTACCGACATGAAATAGTACAATTGAGCTTCAGATACGATTTGAACGCGGATTAGAAGATCAGAGCAAGGAGGCTGCTTTTTGACAAGGATGGATACACGCTTGCAGAAGATTAGAAAGTTCATTGATGATTCAGATGATGATACCAACTATCATCTTCTCTTCTCATCAAGAGCAGGTCAGGATTTCGGCAAGAAGATGTCTGAACTATCAGGATTTGTTCTGGCATTCTGCTTGGCTGGTGTTCCTTCAGGTGAAATTCAGAAAGAGTACATTAGAATGTTGAAAGATGGCCGAGTTGAAGAGCTGAGAAATATTCCTGGAGCAGAAAATGGGTTTGAAGAATTTCTTGAGTTGTTCAAATGTTTAGCAAAATTACCAGAGTCGTCATTTTCTGATTCATCAAAAGTGATTGGAAAAAGAAACGCCAAACGCTTTCTAGCATTACTAACTTTCTCAGCATCTGCCTATCTTGATGTCTATCTTGATGCTTATCTTGATTCAATACTTGATACCATAGAAGAGTCACCTACTCATCTTGAACAAGTATTGACATATTTGAAAGAAAACGAATACGTCAATAGACGTGATCAATCATCTGTAACTAGCTTCAAGCAAGTATGCACATTGGGAAGCGGTCAGAGGATAGAGCTATTGAATGAGGTCTTCATGGTCAAAGAACTTTGTCAAGAGTATATTGATTCTGATGAACTCAATCGTTTTCAGGAATACCGTACATATTTCATTCGGCTAAAAGGTAATATCGTACATGGAAAGCCGGAGCCATCACTGAAGATGTTTGATGATAAGCTCTTTAGACAAAGTAGAAGAGCTTTGGAAAAACACATCAAAGAATACTGAGATGAATCGAAAATACCCATGCCTTTGTCCAGTGTTTTTGATATACTGAAGAAGTGGATGAATAGGAATCCGACCATACTATCAATCATCTATGCGATACCTGTTTTCATACTTCTTCCTACAGCACTGTTGGACATCGGAGTCTATTTCCTCTCTCCTGATACATAGTGTTCGTTAAAAGGAACTTCAGAGAATACAATATTGAGTCAATAGTAGGATTGTGGAGTATTGGTAGACGATCCAATAGCATTCGAACAGGCAATTGCACACTTATTTCAGGCCAAACACAATGTCATCCTAAGCTGTGGAGATACAGGGCAATCAGTTCAATTCGATGGCTATAGGCTAACATACCTTGCACCACTTATGACACCATTCAGAATTGGGATAGAATGCAAGAAATGGAAACGAGCTGTTAATCGAAACGAAGTATCTTCATTTGCAGCAGATGTAAGGCATTGTAAACTACATAGAGGAATCATGGTTTCATTTAGTGGATATCAATCAGGTGCTATCGAAAGAGCAAAGTCTGAGAACGTCGATTTATTTGAATTTCGTCCTTGTCTACCTGATGAACCTCCTAAAAATTTGAAAGAGATAAGGTACAAGGAAATTAAACCTGGACTCTGGCATGTAAAGGCAGACATAACGCTGACACAAGAGGAGAAAGATGTGTATGATGAGCTATTGGAATCTGAATCACTCTCTCTTCACTCTGGAAAATTGGTTACTAAGGAGGGACTTCCAATCGGTATGCTGGATGATGTAGTTACAGATGCTGTAGAAAGAGAGATTTTTTCCAAGAGAAAGAAGTCAGGGCCGTTTATGATTGATTTTCCTTCTAGAGAATTCTTTCTACATTTTGGACAGATAAGAGTAGGAATCAAATCCCTTCATATTGAATTCCGATATCCAGAATTTGAGATGCAGAAATCTAACTTGAATCCAGATGATTGGTACATCATGAAAGATGTGATTCAGAACATCAATGGGCTCATACGAAAATCGGATATAGACCTGATAGAGAAGAAGTACATCAATACTATCGAAACATGAGAACACCAGGTTCTAGCTGGTAACGAATAAGAAAGATCTAAGATGAAAGATTAGAAAGGTGGCAATTGCAAAAATCCCAAGATCAGTTCATAATGTCGCATACAGGTAGATGCTTCGGTAACCAGTAAGAGGAGCATTAGTTCAGTTTTACAGAAGTAGGTACGGGAGATGATAGTGGAGCCCCAGGCGCGATTCGAACGCGCGACCTGCTGATTACAAGTCAGCCGCTATAGCCACTAAGCCACTGGGGCATATCTAAACATCCAGCAGCACGATTTTTCTTTAAAAGCATAGTTGTCACGCCCGATAATTTCTGAGGGATTTGCTCGGTTTTGTAGAGTGAAAGTTTGATTTGTCGTTGTTCGAGATGTGTAAGTGGTGATTGAAACGGCATCGATACTAGGAGGAATCGCAAAGGGATTAATTGGATTGATAACAAAAGTGCAGTTCTGGATTGCACTCTTCATCCTATTTGCTGTAATTGTAATATCTGGGCAGATCGCAACATTAGCTACGATTGCCGCAGGAGCTCCCGAACTTGCGGGAAGCATCTCATATACCCTGACTGCAGCGTCGCTTTTCATACTAGCAGTTCTATTCATAGCTCTAGTGAAATACGTAAGATAGAAAGAGCACGTCAAGAATCCAAAAGGACTTGTTACCTTTCTAGCAGTATTCATCTGAGTAGACTAGTTGATTTTCTGGCTTGTCCAATGATTTCAGAACAGAAACCACAGTGCCAATTGCAGTTGTCTAGACCACTTAGCTACCGCTGACCTGTTCCTTTATGATGAGTGAACATCATCTGCAAGAAACTCCTATGTTCCACCCTTCTCCTGCCAGTGTCATCACCTCTTCGTACTTCGGCAGAAACACGAAGATTGGCAAGAGCGTTGTCTGTTATCATCGAGATGGAATCCCTCCCACAGACCGGGCTTCTTTCTCCTGTCCTGATGCTGGTGCATCACTCCCAGCGGCAGCGAGCGTTTCCACAGTTCTTTCCACGGCAGGGTCATCATCACTCACACCAGCGCCATCACTGAAGCTGGTGAGGCTCGACTGAGCAAAGTGAACGGCCGCGGACTCTCCGGGACCTGATGATGGTCCCTTCTTGGAGAGTAAGGACTTCTCTCGTGAAGACTTCTTCTTTTGGGCTTTCAGCTGCAGGCTTCGTGCGATAGCATTCTCCCACTTGCCTAGTCCTCTCACAGAGTGCAATGCCTTTGTGAGCGTGAGCATGCGTGCTGCAATGTTGATACTACCATTTCTATCAGCGTTGGTCCTGTGTCCACAGGAGGGACAGTGGAAGTAGTTCTGCTTAGGTCTCTTACCCTTATTCCCATACTTCCAACACATGATTGAAGTCCACATCTCAGGGACAGCTCTGAAG
>CAYPUO010000204.1:0-5964 GCA_964413775.1 uncultured archaeon | reverse complement strand
ACCTCAGAGAGAACCAGTTGCGGACTTTGAATCTCGACCCTCTCGCTGAGCATCAGATGCTCGAGAAATTTCAGACCGAGGGAAACCCTCTCCTTCAGCTCGACATCAGTGCATTGATAACATGTCGCAAACTCAAAGATGTCAAGATTGACAAGTACGTGAAGATTAAGGCATCACGAAACTTGGTGGATGCACTCCGCGGTCCCCTGTCGAGGTACAAGAAAAGAATCGTCTGGATAGATAGGGGGGCTGCCGAATCTCAGCCCGCAGAAGCACGAGAAGTTCCTGAATCTGTGTCTGAAGTGACACTCGGGGTCCTGAAGTCGGTCCCAAGGATTACTATGCAAGATCTCACTGGATATACGGGCATGTCAATCGAGGATACGCGTGAACTTGTCTTCGCTTTGGTTGGAAAGGGTGAAGCTGCAGGACGCTATGAGCCTAGCAGCGATGAATTCATCTCACTCGATGCCGTGCAAACTGCTGAGGCACTGAAGTCAGATGGACCAGAGATCCAGAGATGCTATTACTGTGGAAGCCCGCTCCCCAAGCTTCTTGAAAAGGGTGAACAGATTAAATGTGCATCTTGCGGCCATGTGAACCAAGGGTAGCAAAGGGGCACTAACCCTACTGCTCATGGTCTGCCAAGCTATTGCTGTGCATATACTGAAACCTATTTCACGACAGACAAACAGAGCGAAATCAGGTCATAGTAGGATATGTAGTCCTACGTCTTGGCAGACTTCAGTAACTCCCGCAGATATGAGACCTTAGCAAACTGATCCACGTCTCTCCTTTTCATGGCATCTGCAGGTGCCATCCCCTCAAGCTCCACACCCAATTGTAGTGACTTCTTATCAATCCACTCTTCTCGAAGGTCGCGAGCGATGATGCTCGCAGCTGCTACTGCTGTGAAGACTTCTGCTCCCGGCATCTGTGTGATGCTCGCTCCCGTTAGATCCGATACTCGTCCAATTCTCTGATTGGTCTTTTCCTTGTCAAACTGGTCAATTATAATGTGCAAGTTCACAGGTGCAGTCCTGACTTTCGGATACACATCGCGAATCACTTCTGCATGCGCCCAGGCAAGAAGGTCGTTGAGCGTCTTTCCTTCGCTGTGGAGCTCTGCAAGCCGCTTCTCGAATGTCGGAGGAGAAATGAGCAGAGTCTTGATAGCTAATGAGTTATCCTCAATCTCATAGCTCAACTCGCCAATCTTTCTAGGAGAGAGCTCCTTGCTGTCCATGACTCCAACACTCCTGAGGTAGAGTCCTTGTTTCGCGTTGAGCGCAACAGCAGCCACAGCAAGAGGGCCCAGCCATTCGCCCTTCCCTGCTTCATCAGACCCGATAGTCGTTCGCTCTGGTTCATCCACTGAGAGCTGCAGTACACTATTCTTGAGCAGCGTACCTGTTTCGCCGGAGCTCGCAACAACCTTGCCACTCGTATATCCGACTATAGTGCCACCTGCATAATAGAACCGAAATACCTCATACTTGTTTGTGGTCCTTCGCTCATGTGTGCCATCATGGTCCATCAATAAGACACGGAGCTCTTCAAGCTGGCCTTCCAGAACCTTAACGACGAACTGCTCCATTGTTTCATTCACTCTCCAGGTGGACTACGTCGCCAAAGTCGATGAGGATGGTCTTTCCAGTTTCTTCCTTGATGACAAGAGATCCATTTGCAGCTATGTCAACTGCCTTCCCTTTTATCATGTTGCCCTCGAATTCTGCGGACACCATCAAGCCGAGCGTGCTACAGAACCGCCTATACACTTGGACGACTTTTTCCAGTGTGGGGTCTGACTGCAGCCACCAGTCCAGACGACTGATAATCGCAACAAGCAGGTCCTCGACTGAGGACTGCTGATTAATCTCAGACAGGATTGTGGCCACTGAGCTCTGTAGCTCAGTCGGAAACTCCTCAACCCTGCTGTTCAAATTAATACCAACCCCCACAATTATTCCCAGTGAGTTGGCTCCTTCGGTCACAAGTTCGGAGAGAATGCCTGACACCTTCTTCTGCCCCAAGAGAACATCATTTGGCCACTTTAGAGAGAATTGCAGGTTAGTCAGCTGCTTTAGCGACTGATGCACGACACATGCTAGCAAGAACCCATAGAGGGGGATGGACTCAACCGCAGCTATCTCTCTCAGAATAACAGAGAAATACAGTCCGCCTCTTGGAGAGTACCAAGAGCGTGTAAGCCGACCCCGCCCGTGCGTCTGCTCTTCAGCGATGACAATGGTGCCATGCTGTGCATTGCTATCCAACAACTTCTTCGCTTGCAGGTTTGTGGAGTCTACCCGATCAAATATGACGACATGATGTTTGAGTGAGTTAAGTGAGAAACCTGTCTGTATCCGTTTCTCATCTATCACTCCGCATGACCTCCGGGCTAAGAATCTCAGTTGCTCATCATGTCAGAACTCCATAATAAAACATGTGAGTCCGATTTCTCAGTCGTATGCCCGAAGTTGTACATTCAAAGATGACTTATATTGGCCGACTTTGCACTATGCGTACTATGCCAAGTTTCTCGGGCGCAGTCATCCTTCCTGAAGCTAAGAAGACACTACTCTTCAAGAACAGAGACCGCGCGGACATGGGCCACAAAGATGATCTCTTCTACGATGTAGATTGCTTCGGCGTCAGGGGGATCGATGTGGTGACAGGGCAGGTCGCAGGTCTGGCTATTGGCGTGAACAGGCACGGTCTGGCCGCTGCAAATACACATGTCCGAAACACCAATGACCCCTCGTATCACCTTCTAACAGAGCAGATTCTGATGTTTGCAAAGGACGCAGAAGACGGCTTGAAGCTGGTTGTGGATCACCTGAAACAGGGCCGGAAGTATCAATGGGGCAATATCGTTCTCGCAGATAGTGACAGCGTTCTTGTAATTGAGATTGCAGGCGCGGATCACTCAATGGAGTGGTCTCAGAGAAAGGTACTGCGGACCAGTCATCATATTATGTTGGACACTGATGATACACTGAGAGCAGAGCTAGGAGATTCGGAAATATACCAAGCCTCTGTGAAACGAATGGAACGCGGCTATGACCTAATGAAACACGTAACCGGTCCAGGAGATGTCTTTGTACTCCTCAAAGATCACGGCGATGGAGAGGGTCAGTCCAGTCTATGCCGGCACCCAGACGCTACAAGCCAGCTCTCGACAGTCATGAGTTATGTGATTGAAGCGGAATTCAACTCAAATCCAGGCAAGCCCAGGATTGTATTTCATGTAGCGAATGGAAATCCATGTATGTCTGAGTATCGGGCGATTCCGCTTGTGTTTCCTGCTGATGAAGAGGTCATGAAGAGAGCCTATCAAATCTACTTTTCGAAGCAGATAATGAAACCTAGGTAATGTCAGTTTCCTGTTCATCAACAATCTCAATATTGAGCGGCTGTTCTTGAATTGCTTCTATTGAAGCAAGCTCCGCTTCTTTTCCTTTGAAAAAGAAGTAGAACATAACCACTGACAGCACATAAAGGCCTGATACAAGTAGATAGGGAAGCCGATACAGACCGGCAGCAAGAAGCATCCCCCCGATGTTAGCCGCGACTCCTCTGACAAAAGAATCGCCAGTCCTTACGATACCGACCGCTGTGCCACGCTCCTCTTTTGACAGGGACTCCATGAAGAAAGCGTTCGCAACAGGACCGCCCATATTCATCAGGGCAGTACGTGCGACATATGCAATGACCGCCATATAGAGTACGGGAGCCCATGCAATCATCAAGAGAAATGGAACGGAGAGTGCTTCCGTGAGAACCACTGTCCTGACTTTGCCGACTCTGTCTGCCATAGCAGGCGCCATGAAATTGCCTACAGCAAGCACAATAGTATTGATTCCGAAGATGATACCAATCAGAGATGAATCTGCTGCAAACTCCATGGCAAAGAAGATGTTAAAGAACAGGACAATCATGCCTGCACCAAGACCAACTACGGTAACAGTAGATGCATACTTGGTGATGAATCCCCAGTTTCTAACATTCTGTAGCCCAAACGTTGACACAGACTCACTAGCTGTATCGCGCGACATCGGAATAATCAGGACCCCTCCGATGAGCATAGGGATGAGACTGAACCATAGAGTATAACGGTACGATAGAAACAGAGCACTCTGCATGCCAACTACCGGAAGGAGCCATCCCGGCAGGAACCCTCCAACAAGATTGCCAGCAAGGACCGACAACAACGCGACACCGCTGCTGAAGCCAAAGAGATGCGCTCGTTCCTCGTTAGTTGAAAGGTCTGTGATGTAAGGGAACCATGAGACCTGGCTAAATGCGCTAGACAGTCCAAGAAATACCTGAGAGAGCATCAGAATCACTGGGTCAAGAGAGGTGTACTGAATGATGACCATTGAGAAGCTGATGAACGATGATGACAGGACTATTGTCTTTCTACTACGGCGGTCAGTCAGAATGCCTGCGACGATAGCTATGAATGCAGTTGCAAACATTGAGATTGACAGGAAGAAACCCAGGAAGTCCTCTCCAAAGCCGGCCTCAATCATGTACAGGTTAAAGATGACATTGCTTACGCCGAATGCAAAGGAGTTCATTGCATTCGAAGCGATATAGAGACGGCCGTCCTTCTTGAACATCCGGACTCTATCAATGTATCCTGGCCTGACTTCTTCCAATCTGCCGAACACCTGTCACTGAATGAATGGGCTCCTGCACCCGGGCGACTTGCCTATAATGGTTGTGACTTGTGCATGGCTAGATGAACAAACCTAAAACGTGGAGATGCACGTGCAAGAGCCATGAAGAAGATAGAGCTTCGAAGTGATACCTTCACACTTCCAACAGACGAGATGATTGATGCCATCGTTGAGGCTCACAGAAACCACCGGCTTGGAGATGATGTGGCTGGAGAAGACGAGGTCGTCAACGAACTGCAAGAGAAGGCCGCAAGAATTCTTGGGAAAGAAAAGGCACTCCTCGTCACCTCAGGGACACAGGGGAATCTAATATCGATGTTCTCACAAACAAAGCGGGGGGACGAAGTAGTCATGGAAAAACTGTCTCACAGCTTTATGTTTGAGGGAGGAGCGATGGCGTCCCTTGGTGGGCTCTTTCCGAAGCCAGTTGAAGGTGTAAGAGGATACATCCTGCCTGAAACGCTTGAAAATGCAATCAGTTCGGATGATCCGCATTATGCAAGGACCGCTATGGTAAACATCGAGAACACGCATAATTATGCTGGCGGGGTCGTTGTTACTCCTGAAAAGACCAAGGCACTTGTTGATGTGGCTAGAGAGCATGGTCTAAAGGTTCATGTGGATGGAGCAAGGCTGTTCAACGCAGCTGTGGCGCTGGGGATTCCTGCTAGTAACCTTGTCAAGGATGTAGATAGTGTTCAAATCTGCCTCAGTAAAGGTCTCTCTGCACCAGTTGGTTCCTTAGTAGCCGGCACAGAGGAGTTCATTCATGAAGCACACAGAATAAGAAAGAAGATGGGTGGCGGGATGAGACAGGCAGGAATTATCGCGGCTCCAGGGATAATTGCACTTGAAAAGATGGTTTCGCGCCTAAAGGATGACCATGACAACGCACATCTGCTCTATGAGAAGATCTCGAAGATTCCAGAGCTTGGCGTGGATCCACCTGACACTAATATTCTGTTCGTTTCATTCGAGAAGCTAGGCATTGATGCATTGCAGTTCTCAAATGAACTGAAAGAGAAGGGAGTCCTAGTCTATGGCGAATACGGAACACGCACTAGGTTTGTGCTGAACCGAATGGTCAGCAGGGAAGATACCCTTTACGTTGCAGATGCCATTCAAGAGGTTGTGCAGAGATTTAGGAACTGATTACGCGCCCATTTTGGACTTTGCGTCTTGCAACATCCGATTGCAGTGGTCGCTCCAGTCAGGAGCTAGCTTGAGAGCTCGCTCCGTGCACTCCACACATTCCTTGTACTGGCCAAGCTGATAGTGG
>CAYPUO010000203.1:0-5985 GCA_964413775.1 uncultured archaeon | reverse complement strand
CCTTGTTAGTCCTGACGAAGCACTTCTCATAGAGCAAGTCCTGTGGAGGATAACCAGTCACCGCCATCTCTGGAAACGCTATAATATCTGCGCCAAGTCCGCGGCTCCTACTCAAGCCATCAAGAATGCGAGCCAAGTTTCCGTCAATATCGCCGACGACTGAGTTTAGTTGGACCATAGCAATCTTCATCGTGGACTCACCATCAACACTTGTACAAGCTAGTAATGTCTTTTGCTGCCCACGGAGGAGGCAACGAATGCCAGACAATTACAGTAACGGCAGAAACGTCCGCAAAGCAATCCATGAAGCTGACGCGCGCCAGTATAGCTCTGCAATCAGATTACAACTTCGATACTCGGGGCCTCTTGAAGTACACATCACCAACAGAATTTGGCCCATACGTGGGCAAGAATTAATACCAAGGATGCCTATCACTGACGATTATGAGAGAGATGAAGGAAGTCTGGCTGGTTGATTATGCGCGTACCGCATTTTCACGATCGCGCCCTCAAAAGCCAGAAACAGATGTATTTGGTGAGATTAGAGGCGATGCCTTGCTGGCACATCTGCTCAAGGAGTTCTTCAGCGGAAAACTGGCAGACAAGGGAATTGAGAAGAAAGACATCGATGAGGTCACAGTTGGTGTTGCGGCTGGGGTTCTTGAGAATTGGACATACGGAGGAAGGATACCTGCTTTCCTAGCAGGTTTCCCATTCGAAGTGCCTGCGTTTTTCATCGACCGCCAATGTGGCTCTGCAGGTTCTGGAATGCACGTAGGCATAATGGAGATTTGGACAGGGTTCAGCAAGACTGTGCTGTCGACGGGTTTCGAACACATGACTCGAGTGAGGGGAAGAGGTGTCGAACCAAACCTGGCTCTTGGTGACCCAGACTCAGAGTTTTACAGGCCAGACATTGATATTAACACTATCTTCAATATGTTACAGACTGCGCAAAAGCTATACGAGGAAGAGGTCCCGACTTTCACGAAAGAAGACATGGATAAGTTCGGTGTGAGGAGCCACAACCTGACAATAAAGAATCAGGAAAGCCGCTGGTTCAAGGGCGAGATCATTCCTATCCAAGGACATGAATCAGGCGAGGTTGACAAGCCTCTCATGGTGGATAGAGATATGAATGCCCGGCCTTCAACTCTTGAAACGGTATCAGCCCTACGGAGAATATCGACCCCCTACTACCTCGAGAAGAACGGCGGAAAAGAGGGCTATGTTAAACGAGAAGGTACAGAAGAAGGAGTGATTACGGCCGGGAATTCGTCACCGCTCAATGCTGGTGCAACTGCGGCAGTCCTCATGGAGGCCAAGGAAGCTGAAAGAAGGGGCATTGAACCGATGGCACGAATTGTTTCCATGGGATGGGCCGGCGTTGATCCGTCGGTTATGGGGAGAGGACCTGTACCTGCTACAGTCAAAGCCCTCAAGCATGCCGCGCTGAGTGTTGATGATATCGACTACTGGGAGATAAATGAGGCCTTTAGCATTGTCACCCTGAACTGCATGGACAAGCTGAATATCCCTGAGGAGAAAGTAAATGTAATGGGAGGATCAATTGCTATCGGGCACCCTCTAGGTTCAACCATGATTAGATTGACTGGCACGCTAGCAAGAATTCTCAAGGATAATAAGGCGAAATACGGAGTGGCCAATGCCTGTGTTGGCGGAGGACAGGGAGTTGCCACCGTTATTGAGAACCTAGATGCGTGACACAGTCAAGCTAAGAAGAGAATGCAACGGGAATGAAAACGACTACACTCCTCGTCATCAAATGACGCTGCAAGTGACTGCAAACAGACCTAGCTCGAATCCGCTCTTGCGCTTTGGTTGACTTAAGGATTCTCCGGAGAATATTCTAGGATGCTAACAAAACGTACGTCAGAACGCAGAGAAACCAGATCGAGGTCCTCCTTCGCCCACTCCTTTATCGAAGGGTCACTTCTACAGACATGAGAGAGAAGGCGGATAGCCTGCTCGTGCTTGCCGGACAGCGCCATATAGCAGGCGAGATTATAGGTTGCGGAGTTAATCTCATCTGTTGTCTTAGCCAGAGACTTCGCTTTCCTTGTGACTTCAATTGCTTCATTAATCTCCCCAGCCACTTTGTGCGCATAACCTAAGTTGTTCCAAAGTCCTGACAGGTCGGGCTCCAAAGCAAGAGCATCTTTGAATGACTGAACCGCCTTAGGATAATCACCCCTGGCAATGTGAACGTGGCCAAGTTCGTTCAGTATCCTCCAGTTATCGATGTGCTCTCCCAGCAGGGCCTGCAGAATCTCAAGCGCTTGGTCCAGCATTCCGTCTTCTTTCAGGTCATTCGCCTTTACAAGAGCTTCTTCAACATAATCCATTTCGCAAGCACCTCATAAAGCTCTGGATTACTAGCATTTGAGTCATTGCATTAACGGTTTTCGGAAGTCAGTCAAAGCAAATATGTAGGAGTGCTGCTAATTCGTACTTATGGAAGAAGACGGATTCCCTAGCTGGATTAGAGCGGTAGACGTCATCGTAGGTATCATATCAATCATCGCAGCAGTGCTGTTTGTCATTGGTAGCAGTGTATCGAATTTCGTCCTCATCTTTGTCCTATCTGCATCTCTTGTAGCTGTCGCTTTTGCCAGAGTTGCAAGAGCTGCTGCAGTCAAGGCCAAAGGGACTCCCAGAAGAGCAGTGAACCTCATTACTGGGGCGAGTGTCCTGATTTTGGTTGCAATAGTCTTCTTCGTGGCTAGCTTGCCAGAAGCCTTTCAAATCCGACTGATTGCGTTTGCCTGGCTCATAATGGGAACTGCGCGAATTCTCATCGGCATACTTGAAAACGATGTGCAAAGAAACCTCAGGATAGCCCAGTTTGTCGTAGGAATAATCTCCATTGCGATATCCATCTACATAGACCTAAATCCGTCAATAGATGTCCCCACAGCCGTGCTGTTCCTTGCCCTAGTTGTTGGATCAAATGGACTCGCGCGAACTGCAAGGGGCTATGTGGGAGTATAGATAAGTCGCAGCTTGGACCTGACTCTAGGATAAGCTCTTCGAGTGGTTTCTATACGTTGAACCAATGACCTGAGTTCAGAACTCTAGAACGAATACACCACCATAGCCAACGAGAGAAGGAAGATGGCAAGATAGTATGTAATCATTGTGGCAGATTCATTGTGTCTAAATCGATGATGAAACTCACGAACACCAATCAATGAATCTGAAAGAACAAAAAACACTGTCCCCACAAATGGAAGATAACCGAGAGCTGCACCAGTTGAAAGCCACATCAGCAGGCACGTACTTAGAGTCAGCGAAATAACCAGCGCATAGACATCAACGGCTCGAATGAGCGGCGTTGGATTAGAGGCAGTCATGAGGTATCGGTGGTAGAGAACAATGTAGATGAGCATTATGGCGAAACAAATCCCGAAAGCGGAAATGGGCCATAGGTCAGCTCCCAGAGAACTATTCAGTACAAAGTTGCCTATGAAGAAAAGATGTCCGAATAGAAACATTCCGAGACCGGGGAGGATGTTGTACTCCATAGCAATATCACCCAAGCCACAGAGAACAAGTGCAATTGCTAATAGCGGATAGAACAGTGACGATGAGGGAACATCCAGAAGAATAAATGCAACCGCAGAGAATGCGGGAATGCACTTGAGAACAGTCGCTACAGGGCTGCCGGTCCTCTTCGTGGCTTCAAGGACTGTAAAGGCTATTGCAACAATCCAGAAGATGCTGCCATAGAGTATCAGGTCCATAACGGTGCCCTTGCACCGCCAGTTCTTAAGAATATTGGAAACCGTGCCATCTATTCCAACTTGGCAAGGTTCTCTTCATTCTCATCTGCGAACCTCTCGAATGCGTCTGCGGCTTCCATTAGAAACTCAATCTTGCGCGATGCGCTCTCGAAAAAACCCTTCCGTTTTTGTTCCCACGCCTTGGCTGCATCCCGCAGGTCGCTAGAGTCAGCAGATGAGGGAAGCGTGATAGCAGTAGGATAAGAATCGCTGTTAATGCCTCGTATTGGCTCAAGAATCATTTCAGTCACATTCTCACGGCGTACTCGTTCTAGTGTACTGACTCGGATGGGGCACCTAGATAGTATCTTCTCCAGGACCGGTTTGAGTGTGGGGTCTGATGTACTGCCATAGAGTTTCTTGTAGAACGCTTCAGATGCATGCTCAAGTTCTAGTGCAAAGCTCATCACTGCGCCGAAGGTTCCTAGCTCCAGTCTAATCACATCCGATTGCGCTAGAACCACCGGGTGATAACAACTTTGTTTTCGGTGAAGAAGTCTATTGCATTTTGTCCCTGACCATGAAGGTCTCCCATGAAGGAGTCTTTCATGCCTGAGAACGGAAAGGTGGCAATTGGAGCGACAACTCCGATATTTATTCCTATGTTTCCAGCCTTCACCTTGTACTGATACTCTCGTGCAACAGCACCACTTGACGTGAATACGGAGGATGCATTGCCGTACCTGTTGGAGTGAACAATCTCTACTGCCTGATCGAGATTGTCAACATGGAGGATTGGTATCACAGGACCGAATATCTCTTCCTGGGCAATCTTCATGTCAGGCTTTACCTTGTCAAAGATGGTTGGACCGATGAAGAACCCTTTCGGGCAGTTCGGAACTTCAATTCCTCGACCGTCAAGAATCAGCTCAGCACCTTCTTTGAGTCCGGACTCAATATAGCTGAGTACATTTTCCATGCCATGCTTCGATGCTAGAGGACCCATCTGTACACCCTCCTCTAGGCCATTACCGACAACAAGCTGCTTGGCAGCCTCAAGAACTGCCTTCTTCAATGGCTCATAAATGTCGCCTACAGCAATGAGCGCGCCACCTGCAAGACACCTCTGGCCTGAGCATCCATAGAATGATGTGATAATAGCAGGAACGGTACGCTCCAAGTCTGCGTCAGGCATGATGGTCAAGAAGTTCTTTGCGCCACCTTGAACCTGTGAGCGCTTTCCGACCTCTCCGGCCTTCTTGTACACCATCTTTCCGACTCGAGACGATCCAACAAATGAGACTCCTTGTGTGTCAGGGCTCTCAAGCAGTGTATTCGCGACATCAGCCGCACCGTGTACCATGTTCAGGACTCCTTTCGGAAGGCCCAGGTCGTGGATAATCTCGAACTGCTTCACCTGACTTAGAGGGACCTGTGGTGACGGCTTTACGATGTATGTGTTTCCTGTTCCAATGGCAAATGGCCAGAACCACGTTGGCACCATTCCAGGGAAGTTGAAGGGAGCAATGCAGAAGAAAACTCCTAGAGGTTGTTTTATGACCAGCTCATCGATACCGGATGCAATATCCTCAGAGTGATACCCCATCTGAAGCGATGGGATGCTGGTTGCGCACTCTAGGTTCTCAATTGTTCGCCGGTACTCTCCACGCGCTTCATCTAGCGCCTTTCCCTGTTCAGTCGTGAGAACATTAGCAAGCTCTTCGAAGTTGTCTTCAAAGGCGTTTCGAATCCTGTTGAGATAACGAACCCGCGTCATCGAGGGAGTTTCTCGCCAGCGTTTGAAGGCGGCTTTTGCCGCTGCAACTGCTTCAAGTGTTTCTTCAACCGTACTCATCGGTGTCTTCGCGATAACCTCACCAGTAACAGGATTGATGACATCACTTGTCTCTTTGCTCTTGGATGCGACCCATTTTCCGTTAATGTAGTTCTTGACCACTTCTGCTGTCATGACACACACAACCGGTCTTGCGGACTCTCACTAACACACTGTCAGGTATTTGATTCTTGTGCAAGGCTATGTGATAGCACACAGTGCACATGACGAACTTGCTCGATGTATTTGTGAAACATCTACTCAATTCGGTCCTATGTAGTATGGACAAACTCAACCGCATTATCGGGACAAACGACAAAGCACAGACCACAACCATCACATTTTTCAGGGTTGACAACTGCAACGCTTTCTCTCATCTGAATTGCCAAGTAGCCTCCATCAGCACAA
>CAYPUO010000202.1:0-6006 GCA_964413775.1 uncultured archaeon | reverse complement strand
TATCAGAGGATCTCAATGAATTTCCTCTATCTGCAGGGTATGCTCAAAGCGCAATAATGAATATATGGAGAAAATCACTTGCTTGAATCTATGTTCTAGCGGCCTTGTCATAACAAGGATTGAGATTTGATTTCAGCTAGTGGAGGATTGAGGAGTACGCCTAGTTGCGTTTCGCCATCAGAAAAAACCTGTTTGCTGGGAATATTAGGTATATCACTGGCTTTTCTAGGTGCGGCCTTAGACATTGGAGAATCGGTGTTTTACACATCATTGTTGCTCACAATCCTTCTACTAGCTCTTTTCTACGATGAGAATGACAGACTCGAACATGATAGAAGGTCGAGAAGACATACAGAATCAGTAAAAGTTGGTGAAACCTAGAAGGCGTCACTGCATTCATTGCTCTTGCTGTGCCATTGCTTTTCATTATGAATACACTTCATGGGGATTACACGATTATTGAGATTATCCATCCACTCTCTCTTATTTCCATCAGTGCTCAAGTATTCATTATTCTCATCCCAAGTATTGTTGCTCGTTCCAGATACAATAGAAGAGTCGAACTGGGTGAAATAAAAGCGAGTGAGGAAAACGAAACTCCTCGAAAGCCCAGTGAGCCTCTTGGAGTATTATTTGGACCTGGGAAAAAGAATGACGATAAGACTGATACTGGTCAATAAACTGTTCCAATTGCTCGCTTCAACCCATGGTCAAGTTGGTCCTTTCGAGAGCGTAGCATGACAGCCTGCCTGCTACTACCCTTCTTATCATTTCTTTAGTCTTCTATACCCGGCGCTGAGTACTGACGGGATTACAATGAGCCAGCCTGCTAGGTACATCACATTTATCGGGAATAGCAGAATGTTGACTTTCTCAATGACTCCGGTGATAAGCAAATCAAGCAAGACAGTCGAGAGCATCGAAACAATTCCTATCTGAAGCAGCGTTTTCCTATTCAGCGAAGTGAGCAGTTTCCTCAGAGTGATTCTTGTTATTGTGAAGAATCCAACAAAGCCACTGACAGGAACAGAGATTACAGTGAGAACGGGAGGAATGCTCTGTATCATGGTAGTATAGTCAGAGGCCATTGAGATCCCGAACGCCAAGAAATAGACAACGAAGAGCGTCGTGCCAATTATCCAAAAGAGGATGTACCCTACTAGAGGGATTACGATGAAAGCTGATTCATTCTTCATATGAAGTCACCGTACCCTACTCTTAGAGTCTGTCAAATTAGACTTGTATTGAGGAGATTCCATTTGTTATATGAGGATTATGATTTTCCTTGGTCGACCGGGACAACTTTTCCATGCTTTGCAGTGTTCCCAGTCGTTTCTATTTCAAGGATTATCATCCTGAAATCCCATCTGAAATCCTCTCTAACGAATAAACAAGACTTTCCATCACCCACTTGAAGCTATGGTCAAGCGGTTTCTTCAAAATTGAAGACATCTTCTAGATTTTCTGCTTTTAGTCTAGACATTGCTTCAATCCCTATCTCGTCATTCCGTTTGGAAAGATATTCGAGGAATTTAATGAAGAAATCATCATCAAGCTCGGTACTGTGTTCACTAATGTAATCTGCAACATAATTAAATCCCTCTTCGATTGTAGCATGACTCTCAATCTCCATTCTGAGTATCCCAAACTGGTCCGTTTCGTACGACACAGCCTCGAACTCCATGCTTCGCATGAAGAAAAGAATGAGGATGGCGGGCAGAATGAGAAAAGACATGAGAATGGCTGGTGCTGTGCTGCCGCCGAACAGACTATACATTAGCCAATAACCAAATATTGCAGCAAAATCAATGAAAGCCGCAACGTAGAGAAAGGGTCTGATATGTTCCTTCCTGTTCCCTCTCAAAAGGAAGGCCAATGGGACGATAGTATAAAGAGGCAGACTAATGTCGATTGGATAACTCGACAGATATTCAGGCAGTTCTCCTAATATTCTAAGATTCCACATTTCAAGGGCTACGATTACATAATATAGAATCTGGACTAGCAGTGCCATAATAACGAATCTTTTTGCTAATTCCTGCTCCACCACGACCTTCTCTCCAATCCATGTCTTTGTATGTTGAAATAAATCTCTTCCTAACGTGCTCTGCTCACTCACTTCAACTTATGGTCATGCAGTCTTGTCGAAAGCGTTAAAAGCATCCCCCAAAGTGACAGCGAGCAGGTTCCCTTTTCTAGGGGATTTGCTATTAAAGAATAAGGAGATTAAATGCCTTGTCCAAGAAAGATAAGGAGCATCTTAACCTGGTCGTCGTCGGACATGTTGACCACGGCAAGTCCACCATGACAGGAAGACTGCTCTACGAAACTGGCGCTGTTGACGAGCGTACTTTCCAACAGCATAAGGCCGAAGCAGAGAAACTTGGGCGGCCCAGCTGGGCATGGGCTTTTGCGCTGGACCGTCTGAAGGAAGAGCGAGAACGTGGTCTTACTATCGACATCGCCTTCTTCAAGTTCCTAACAGACAAATACTACTACACCATCATTGATGCACCTGGTCACAAGGACTTCATCAAGAACATGATCACTGGTGCTTCACAGGCTGATGTTGCTCTACTGGTAGTTTCAGCAAAGACCGGTGAGTTCGAGGCTGGTGTAGGCGTTGGTGGCCAGACCAAGGAGCACGCATATCTCTGTATGACTCTTGGTGTCCCATCAATGATTGTCTGTATCAACAAAATGGATGATGTCAACTACAGCGAGGATAGGTACAATGAGGTAAAGGATGAAGTCAGTGGATTCCTGAAGAGCATCGGGTACAAGACTGACCAGATTCCCTTCATCCCGACATCTGCTCTCACAGCATGTAACCTGAAGGAGAAGCCTCCTGACCTCACACCATGGTACAAGGGACCTGCACTCCTAGAGGCACTTGACCAAGTCACACTACCTCCCAAACCAATTGACAAGCCTCTGCGTGTCCCAATCAATGACGTCTACTCCATCAAGGGTGTAGGCACGGTCCCTGTTGGGCGTGTCGAGACTGGTATCATGAAGGCTGGAATGAAAGTCACATTCATGCCCCCGAACAAGACCGGTGAGGTGAAGTCCATTGAGATGCACCATGAGGATATGCCTCAGGCCGAACCCGGAGACAACATCGGATTCAACATCCGTGGCGTTGAGAGAAAGGATCTTGGTCGTGGTGATGTTGCTGGTCCTACTGATGCACCACCAACAGTTGCTGCTGACTATACAGGGCAAATCATGGTGATTCAGCATCCCACAGCAATCACAGTGGGCTATACCCCCGTAGTCCACGCTCATACCGCACAGGTCGCCTGCAGGTTTTCGGAACTGCAGAAGAAAGTTGACCAGCGAAGTGGTCAGGTCATCGAAGAGAACCCAGACTTCGTAAAGAAGGGTGAGTCGATGGTTGCTAAACTTGTGCCTCTTAAGCCAATGGTCATTGAAACCTATAAGTCCATCCCACAGCTTGGCAGGTTCGCAGTTCGTGATATGGGCATGACCGTTGCTGTCGGTGTAGTCCTTGAGGTCACACCTCGGAAGTAGTAACTACTCATCTAGGAGCCTACGGGCTCCTCTCACTCTTTTTGCATCACTTTCCCAAGCACAGGACGGGATTATCTGATTGCTTGTGGCCGTAATGCTCAACAAGTAGAATTATTTAATGACACTCCTATACAGCCTCAGAAGTAGGAGGTAGAAACAGACACGCATCCAAAAAAAAAACAGCCTGGCATCTTCGAGAACGCGAGCAGTGGTTCTGCTTGTCGCTGCTCTGCTTATAGCTTCACCCCTGGTTGGCTACTGGATAGTGAGTTCTGCCAATGTCCTGAATTATGGAGATGTAGCAATCATGGGACAAGCAGATGTACCAATCATTAGAGATACATTTGTCAGCACGACGGACTCTCTTGATCATTCATCAGATCTTGCAATCAGGGTATGCAATATCACTTCCGGCAATAATGAGGTCATTAGCATCACCTTTATCGAGTTTGAACTGGTAATCCCGCCTGCGGGGTCGTATCTCGCTGACCTGGTCCTGCAATTGGCATTCACAGAGGTATTATCCGGGGGGAGTATCAGCTTCCATAAGTGTGCCTCTTATGTGCTCGAAGAGAATGTTACCTATGATGACCATCCCAGCTATGACATCGAACCATTTGCTAACACCACAATAACACAGAATGGCAACGTTTCTATCTCGCTTCATACTCGAAATGGCTATACAGACTGGGACGGTGGTGGTCCCACCGTCTTTGCAATCACTGCAAGTGAAGACACAGATGTGAGATTCTACTCTATGGAAGCCAACTCCTCTTGGGAACCGAGGATGACGCTTTACTCACCTGTAGGTATCCCTAGAATAGAGAATCCGTTTGTGTTCTACCTCTGGCCACTATCATGGGTCCCGGTTACGGTAGGTTTCGTGCTTATGGGTCTGATGTACCATGAATTCTCCCGAGCACCAAGGGAGGAAGCATCAACAAGGAACTCCGACTCGTCCTGAAATAGATTGGCCACAGGTGGCCTTCGTCGAGGTTTGCTTCAATAGAGAACCCACTCTCTTTCTACCAAATTCTGCTGTCATCGGTCCCAGTTACCATAGGTTTCGCGCTTGTAGGCGCGGGAAATGGTCCCATCTTCATTACCCATAGGGCATCTCCTTCAAGCATATTCGGTGAGATCATTGAGAGGAATCCTGCAAATATGAGGACGAGTCCAAAAATAAATGCAAGCGTGAGATATTGTTCCCACCCCGAAGGTACATAGGGGGTCCCTGAGAATGCTGCGACTGCACCTGGTAGGAGTGCGAGGACTGATGACGACACCAGAATAATGGTCCCCAGCATCAATATCCGCTTACCACGTTTTCGTCTGCGCAGGTACGCCTGCCACTTTTCTTCTTGTTTTGGGTCAATATCACTCTCGCTCATGCTCACTCAATACATACTAGCTATTTGTTGAGATAAGGATTCCCTTATCTGAGCACAACAAGAAATATACAAATGCGGGTCCGTTTAACACGGTCTGCGCAGGTCAATCTGGAGTCCCAGCGGAACTAACACGGTGTGCACATTAGGATGCCTTTATCACTGCTCATTCGAGTGTATCTCTGTGAGGCATATCTGTGACAGAGGCCCTAGAAGACATCGACAGCGATGAGAAGCGGTCACGACCCATTCTCGCTCTGCTAGTAATTCTCTTGTTGGGTTCTCCTGGGGCGTTGCTGATATTTGCAATGCCAAGGGAAGTAGCTCCGATCTTCCTTCTGGCAATCCTACCTCTCACACTACTCTTTGTCATCTACTATCGGCGAGCTCTAATCAATAGAGAAAAATAGGTTGTTGCACGGCTCATTATAGGATAAGTTATCCTACTACCCACGGTTCTGCCCGAGTGTATAGACTACCATACTTCTCGATTTCGATGGTCCTCGTCCTTGTGCGAGTATGCATCCTGAGTCTTCGTCTTCTTACGTTCAGTCCTAAGACTCAATGGAAATACACTATTTGTGCACACTGATCCTTGGTTCGCATACATGAAGTCCGCTGCTCGAGCTCCTCCAAAACCATCAACAGTGTCTGTCCTAGGTCTGGTCACAACAACTCGCCCAGATGAAGGCCCGCGGCCAAAGGAGTATGCCGCACAGAGTATCAACATGCTGAAGGAAACCAAGATAAAAATGTCAATTTCGATCATAACCCTCACTAGAGATATCCCCAAGAAAGCGTATACGCTTTGCTAAGCTTGACAAGCGGTTCTGGAGAAAGAAGAGAAAAGCTTGCTGAGATACTTGGTCACAAGCTTTATGAGAAGATTGGATGTCGAAACCGACGCGCATACTCATGCTGGGGTATCCAAGCTTGGAAGCAGCTGCTTTCGAGCAGCTGTGGAGCAGTATGGAGCTGGATTGCTAATCCAGTGTCGCAAGACTCAAGGGTTCAAATGGTCCTATGGAACTCATAGGAGCTGAAAGTCCCTTCCCCAGCGCCACTTGTTTTCCCTAATGTAGAC
>CAYPUO010000201.1:0-6011 GCA_964413775.1 uncultured archaeon | reverse complement strand
TCGGTCTGTCACTGAGATGCGCAGATATTCAATTTGTCGATTCAATGTATCCACGAACATCAGTGGTCCGACTCCTAATGTCTTCAAGATTAACCTTCATACCTCTGGGGCGTGTCGCTAGACCTTCTAAACATTGTGCAATAGGAACTTCGGCTTCGATGACATAGCAAGAACTCTCAAATACCAAGAATCTGCACACATACAGGTTGGTGGGCTGCTTGTCAACAGAGGTATACAAGGCAATTGTCATAGGTCCGAGGAACGTCGGCAAGAGTTCTCTTGTTAGGAGATACTTGGAGGACATTTTCAGTGAGACTTATGCTGCTACTATTGGAGCGGATATGCATGCAGCAAGCATGGACTTTCCAGATGGCACTGTGGTCCTGAGTATAGTGGATCTTGGAGGGCAGGAGTCCTTCAAACTGCTCCGGTCAAAGTTCTACGAGGGAGCACACTACGTAATGCTTGTCTATGATACCACTGAGCGAGCGACCTTCGATGAGATTGTGGAGTGGTACGAGAGCCTTGCACTTAGCTTCTGCAAACAGGCGAAGAACCCTGTCAATGGCGCTCTGGTTGCAAACAAGTGTGACAAGGTGGATTCAGTTGAGGTGACTACACAGGAGGGTAAGATGCTCGCTCAGGTCCTTTGCCTTGACTTCTATGAAACCAGTGCACTGACCGGCATGAATGTTGGAGAGCTCTTCATTAACGCTGCCATCAAGAGTCGCATGACTTTCGGAAAGGGTGGATTTGGGTAGAAAAGAGGAAGGCTCAGGTATTTGGAGATACCTGAGTAAGGCTACTACTGCGTAGCAGCGGACATCCTGCAGTCCTTCACACGCAGCGTGGGTATGAACGTGGGTGTCATGACTTCCCACCAGAAGATTTGTTTCCTGTCATTTCCTACGGCGTCTATGTTTGCAAACATTCGCATAGTATTGTCGCTGATTCGAAGGTTCTTGATGGATTTCTCCTCTCCATTCTCTATGAGAAACATCGCATCTCGGGGGATTGTTGAGAACTCTCCAGTCTGATAGTTCTGAAATCGCGTATACCAGTTGCTTGTGACATAGATCGTCGGCTTTGAGTTCTCTTTTAGTTCATCAAGAGTCTGGTCGCCATTGTCAAAGACCAAGTTCGAACTGTTGGGAAGAAGCATCTTGACTCCCTGTCCAAGGCCAAGCATCTGGGAACTACCTGTAGATGTCGTTCCGTACATTGCCGCAGTGCTGGTGTTGTGCACAAATGACCTCAGCACTCCATTCTTTATAATCTCTGTCTGTTGAGTAGGAGTCCCTTCAAAGTCGTGTGCCCTACATGCAAGTCCGTTTGGAATCCATGGGTTGTCAGTGACTGAAAGAAAGCTAGGCGCTATCTCTTCACCAATCTTGTCTGCAAGCGGTGAGAGTCCAATCAAGACGAGAAATGGATTTGCTGCGTCAGGTATGCCTCCGAGGACATTGGCACCGACAGTAGGACTGAGTATGAGGTCATATGTGCCAGGCTTTCCTTGTTCTGCACCGACGGATTCCTTTGATAATCTGCCTGCTTGTGCTCCTGCCTCAACCATGCCTTTCTCAGCTTTCGTTGGAATAGTCCCGCATTCTAATCCCTGCCCTGAATGGTCAAGCTCGTCCTGAAATGCACGGACATTAAGGTCAAACGAGGTTGTCCCATAGGAAGCTTCAGGTCCATAGCTCGACCTCAAGTGACTGAAATCCTTAGAGAACTTCAATGCGCCGGCAACTCTCTTGGCTCCTTCGTTCACTGCTGCATCTATCGAGGCATTGACATACTCTGGTGCCTTGTCAGTGAAATCATCTATCTTCTCGTCGTACGCACCTTTCAAGTCCCTGTAACTATGAGCTTCTTTCTCAACACCTGAGAAGAACATCGAGTCCGGAAGTTTTCCTGAAAAGGCAATCGTGTCTTCGACTGCCTGCCTGACTTCGTGTTCTGAGGTAACTGAGCGCTCACTGAATCCTGTCTTAGCTCCTTGAACTATTACAAAGAGCTCTATCTTCTGCTCAACCCATCGCTTCCCGATGTCGATGGAATTCTGCGAGAATCTGATTTGAGACCCTTCAGATTTGACACATCGGGCGATTACGCCCTCCACTTTTTCCTTGCAGTAATCGACTGCAACATCGGCGTAGGTCTTCAGGTCATCTATGGTAGCCATCACCCAACACCTCCTAGACGTATGCTACGAAATCTGATGTTGCCGCCTCCCGCTAGAACAGGAACGCCTTGCATGGGATCACCCTTGCCACAGGTGCCCGGGAAGTCGAACCGAAGTTCATTCGATACAGCGTCTACAGCGCTCAAGAGGCCCACACTTGTTGACTCAAGGACCGGTTTCTTGACCATTGTATCAGTAACCTCTCCATTCTTGATAAGGTAAGACTCAGCACCTGAGTACTTGCTCTGATAGCGGCGGTCATCGATATTCCACTCCATGAAGGAGCGCATATAGACTCCGAGCTTCACGCCTTCAATCAGTTCATCAAACGTGTAGCTTCCTGGTTCGAAGTAGGTGTTGGCCATGCGAATAATCGGCTCTCGATTATAAGCTACTGCGCGAGCTGCTCCATTCGACCCCCTGCCAAATCTGACCCCAAATTCCCTGTTGAGGAGTGGCTCATTGATGATCCCGTTCTTGATTAGGGTGCGTTTTCTTGCCTTCACTCCCTCATCATCGTAGAGATAGAATCCAGCCGTATTCGGGACTGTCGGGTCCTCACAGACCGTAACGGCATCAGAACCCACTCTGGACTCCCCCATCTTCAGGTCTCTCCAGAAGCTCTCGCCTGCCTGAGCTCCTTCTCTTCCCATGATTCGGTCTCCCTCTGAAGGATGTCCTACATTTTCATGGGCAATTATTCCTGCCACCTCTGAACCTACTACCATATCTATAGGGCCATCCATCAGCTCCGGCACATTGACTGCGTTGTCTGCGGCCCGCTGGAGGCGTTCTACCTCATCGGCTAGCTTGTCGACTACTTCGCCCTCCTTGATCCACTCCCAGCCTCCGCATTGAGTCATGTCCAGCATCCTCTGCTCGTTGCCTGTCTTTCCCTTTGCGGTCAAAAGCAGGAAAATGCTGATGTGAGAGTTGAATCCCTCAATCTGAGTTCCCTCGCTTGTAACGAAGTACTTCTCAGTTTCAAAGGGGTTGAGCATCATCGTATATTGGACAAGACTGTTCATCTGTTTGTTCAGTTCATCAGCGGTTTCCATCATGGTATCCATGTCAACATCCGAAATTCGCTGTTTAAAAGCAACAGTCCACTTGTTTCTATTAGACACAGGCTCGCCCAGATTTATCTTGTCTTTCCTTTTCGCAGCTTTTGCCATCCGATAGGCCGCGGATATTGCATCTTCAGCTACATGTTTTTCCAGCCTGTCAAATGATGCAAATCCCATGTTCCCATCAACCAGCACTCGTACACCTATTCCCACAGTAGGGGTCATGCCTCCGGATACTGGTTCTCCATTTCGATATGCCATTCCGCGTGCTGTTTGCCGCACAAGTCGAGCTTCAACATATCCCGCGCCGAGGCTGTGTCCGAAGTCAACACAGTGCTCGGCCAAGTCCTTACCATCAATCACTTCAGAAACACTCGGTTCCACTGAAAGCATTATATGTAAAATAAACTCTACGAATGCTACAGTATCCCACTCTCCAATGTAGTTTCCATTTCCTCAGAAGGTTTTCTCTGTTATTCGCTTGGTTTCTTGTGGGGCTCCACGGAATGAATGAAGTGTAGGGCTCCAGTCCAGTGGAGGTGCGGGTTAGAGAGATGCTTGCAAGATGATATGTTCTACTCATCTCCGCAGTCCATCATAGACAAAGTGCTCAGGTCATTTGTGAGAGTGATTAGTCCTTCCCTTTTAGCATATTCTTCCTAGGGCATTTTGAACTGGATGCCTTATTGGTAACATGCTTCGATCCTTGAACGAGTGCATCATCAAACACCCTGGCCAGTCAGTAGAATCCAGGTCTCTTTGGCCAAAACTGCTGTCTGCGACCAGAATCCCCTTCGGGTATACAAAAGGCTCAATGAGTATTAGCTCTCTATATCGGTGACCTTCGTGACTAGGGCTTTGTCTACATCAAGAGATGACCAATCCGTGTGATACCCAAGATGGTCGAGAATCCTGGTACAACTAGTGCCGCCAAGCTTTTCGATTAGGTCTGTTGCTCCAGATAGAGTGAGAGGACCTTCCTTGATTCTCTTAGCCAAAGCCTCTGAAATCGAGTCCAAGGTTGACTTGGAAACAAGGACATCGACTATCAAAACGTAATCCCCTGTGCCTGCTTCCTTGAGATGCTCTAGCAAGACGATTGGTTCTACATCCAGTTTTCGTGCTAGGTCCTCAAGTGAGATAGCTGGAACTCCGATATCAATCTCTGATTTCTTGAGTTGTTCTCTGTGGGCTCTTCTTATGTATTCCTCTCTTGTTCTCAGGTGCTTTAGGATTGGTGAGAGTGGCACCTTTCCACGATACATTATCACATTGACGTATTCCGGTAGGCCGGCAATCTCCTCACATACATTCTTTTCGTCGACTGCAAGAATAAAATCAACCTCCTCTAACAGCCGAGTCTTCTCCAGTTTTCGGGCCAGGTATTCAGGGGTCCAGAAACCCGCAATCTCAAGAAAGACTTCAGTGCTGCTCTTTCTAAATACGAAATCGGGAATCATCACCGTTGTTCCTGCGACCAAAGGTCCGGGTTCTCTCGTTATCTTCCAGCCACTCGTTATAGCTCTGAACCGTCTGGCGAAGTCCCGCTCCACATTGCTGTCGAAGTCTTCTTCTTGGGCTGGGACCCCTATCGCGAAATAGTGCCCATGTTTCTCACTGGTAATTCTGAGATGAAGTACTCTATCAGGTCGTCTTCTCTCAACGATCTGCGCATCAACTGACCAGTTGTCGGAGCTGACGATACTCGGCACGAGTCGCGCAAGTCTGGTGCCGTATCTAGCTGTCTGCCTGACTGTGGAAAGTGGTCCCTCTACAGTCACTGAGTATACGCCAGCTTCTCTCGTTATTGCGTACATCAAACCGAGTCCACGGAGTGCCCGGAAGAGCCCCTTCCAATTCCTGGTTGTTAGAGTCAACCTTGAACATTGGAACAGCAAGGTCTGAGTCAAACTCAGGTTGTAATTTGTAACGAGGTCATTGATTGAGGGTGATGAGAACGATATCAGCTGGAGGTTCTCTTCCAAATCAGCATAGAGAGCAGACTCAATCTGCTCTGGCAAGACATGAATCTCCTGTGCCACAGATGCAATCACTCTGGTTCTGCTCTCGTCATCCCTGGGTGTCCCCTCGTGAGCGGCTGCCTTGAAGACCAGTTTTCTCACAGCCACTGGATCCATGTTCGAAACCTGGACGAACTCGCATCTGGTTTCAAGTATAGAAGAAAGCCCCCGAACTATCCGGAAATCCATCGCAGTTTCCTCCTCCATCTGCCGGATGGTCGATTGGATATCCCTCTTACGTTGTCCCAAGCTATTAGTATAGGTCGCTATCAGCACTTCAGCCAGCTCCCTGTGCTTTCCAGAGGCTTCAATGAACCGGGGCACAATCTTGTCACCTGAGCGCTTTACCAAGAGAAGATTGCGAGTCAGCATTGGTTCAGGCCACCTCACCTGTGTCTCCTTGCGCTCATTCTCGATTCGAGGGTGTTTCTGGCAATCAGCTCAAAGATGTGTGCAGTCTTTCCCTCCTGCTTTCGAAGGACTCTTCCCAAACGCTGGATGTATTCCCGTGAGCTTCCAGTTCCACTGATGATGACTGCCATGGATGCATCCGGGACGTCAATTCCTTCGTCAAGGACCTGACTTGTCACAATAACTCTGTACGCTCCTGATCTGAAGTTGTCTAGGATGCCGCTTCGCTCAGCTTTCTGAGTCTGATGGGTGATTGCAGGGATAAGAAACCGGGAACTGATTTTGTATACCAGATCATTGTGCCGCGTGAAGAGTATGGCCTTTTCT
>CAYPUO010000200.1:0-6016 GCA_964413775.1 uncultured archaeon | reverse complement strand
GCCCTCTCATCTGTACCATGGCAATCCTCCGCACTGTATCTGCAATCTGTTCGGTGGCACAGCCTCCTCTTCGGTTCCAGAGCCGGATAGGCTCCGAGGTCATGGACATGTGGACATTCCGTCGTGAGATGCAGGCCCTGTCATCATACACAATCTCGAGACTCTGATATGATACTCGTTTCAGGAAGGGGACCAGCTCCTTTGCGTCACCACTAGGTCGAGCCCTCATGCGGACTGGCTGAACCATGAGGGTGTCAGTGCCCGCAGCTACGTGGAGTGCCGTGAACCGCCGTTTCAGGACCCTCTTGAACGGCGGGGACAGCCACTCACCACCGGTGGAGTGAGTGAACTCGGTAGAGTCACTGCAATCCTCTGTGGAGGAGGCCTCCTCCGAGCAATGAGCTGGAGGTCCAGTCGCTTCAGTGCCTGTTTCTATGAAGGCAATTTAGCCGCAATGAGATCTCTTGCCTCATCCCTCATCCTGTGTCCCAGATACTCCTTGAGTGCTTGATGGACCTGTTCTGGACTATACTCCTCTTCCAACCTCCGCAACCTCTTCAGACTGCCTCTCACTCGTCGCTCTTTCCGCTTCTCCTGGTCCCTGTCATAGCTCATGTCAAAGGCGCGCCCATCCCGGAGCATCCTCCAGATGACTCCCATCAACTTCCTTGCCACTGCTATCACTGCCTTTCTATAGTCCCCCTTCTTCCGCCGCTTCGCCTCATAGAACTGTCTCAGTCCCGGTGGCCCGAACCTGATACAGGTCTGTGCCACCATGAACATCGCTGTCCGAAGATGGCGGTTGCACATATGCCCGGTCCTCCCTGTAGTGTCCTTCTCGCCAGACTGGACCACCCGTGGCGCCAGGCCAGCATAGGAGGCCAGTCGCTCGGGGGTCGCGAATCGACTGATATCCCCGACCTCAGCCAGTATGGTCGCTGCATACACCACTCGGACCCCAGGGATCGTCGTCAACAGCTGGACGACCCTGTCACCCGTCACTTCCTCGAGCTCCCCTACCACTCGTGCAATGGCACGCTCATAGCTGGTCACTCGTCCCTCCAGGTGACGGACCTCTGCTATCAGGTCCACTACCATCATCCCCTGGGCCTCAGACATGGTACTAAATGCCTTGCGCTGGTCCTCCGTGAGCCCGTCATAGTCACCCTCCAGCGCCCTGAGCAGGGTCTGACGACCCTCCTTTCCGAAGACATCACTGACTCCCAAGCGCATCAACATCGCGTCAAGGACCCGGTGACACCGGTTCTTCAGGCGGGTCTTGTCCTTGACGATCTGGGCACGCATCCGGGTGAGCTCCCGCAACTCCCTCACTAATCCGGCTGGGACATAGGAAGGGATGATGAACCCGGCTCGTAAGAGGACTGCCAGCCACACACTGTCACGATAGTCAGTCTTGTGGGTCGAGACGCCCTTGACCTGAGCGGGGTTGGCAAGGACCGGTCGTATCCCGACCTGTTCCAGGGCATCATATGCCCCACACCAGTAGGACCCGGTGGACTCCATCACGGCAACGGAGACCCCGAGGGCCTTCAACCAGCTGGTCATGGCGACAACGCCGGTCCAGCTGTTGTCAAAGGTCCTGACACGAAGGGGCTCATCATTGATGACTCCAATGTCCTGTGCCTGACCGGGAAGATACTGCTTGTGGCCCTCATCCAAGTCACCAATGGCAGCACAGACCAGTGAGGACTTGGAGACGTCAATGCCACAATATTTTAGAACAAACTCTTCAGACATAGTGTTGACCTACTGAACGATGTTCAGGACAGGGGCGACTCTCGGTGACATGTTTCAATACGTGCTCGCAGCACAAATGATTGTTCCGTCAGTCGTCCCGGGTCACGTTGCTTGGACGCAGTACGACTCTGCATGGCACTACCGACCTCATGTCCTGTGACCTCCCAATAATTGCCTCTCTTCATAACCGTTGCAGGACGGAGTAGCTGAGAGATATCTCAAGACCAAGGTGTTCAATGAGAAGAGGGTTTGAGGCGAGCTGGGACACGAGAATCAGATAGCTGAGTCCAGACTTGACCTTGAGGTCCAGCAGGACGAAGAGGGTGGAGAGAGAACTCTACAGGTCGCCTGAAAGCGGAGAGCTTGGTGGGGACCATATTGCTAAGATTGAGAAGTGGGTCAAACAGGAGCTAATGGTGACGAAACTTGGCTGTGTCGTATGATAAGTAGTAAGACAGGAATCATGTGATTGAGTCGGTCTGGCCACATATTCTTGGATTACCTCGTCGACTGTTCACACAGAGCTGCCATTACAAAATTGCTTGAAATAATACCAGAGCCTCGCAGCGTCTGCATTTTGAATTCCACCTAGGCCATCTACGACTGCTTTGACATCATGCGATACAGATGCATATTCCCTTCTCAGCATTGGAACCCAAATCTTTGGAATGCCCATTCTGGACTTTGACGCGTGTCTAGTCCCTAGTTTGGTTCCGAAAAGCGCCTCTTGCTCCTTCAGTCCTAGGCGAATTATCTTTTGTCGGCAGTCCTCATCAACTGCATCTATCCAAGAAAGGCTTCCTGCATTGTCAAGCAAGTAGAGAAACCTAAGCTGAATGTCTTTGCTTCTGTTGATGGAACTAAGGAATAGCTCATGTGTTGAGGGTCCTGCACGATTGTCGGGAATTCGGTGGTCGTATACTATGCGAGCAATCCTACCTTTGCAGTATGAGAATGGATGTGTGCGAGAGGCGGTGTCGGTTCTCTCATCGGCAAGGAGGAAATGCATCATCTTTATCGCACCTTCATCTAAGGCTTGAAATTTCAAATTCAGCAGGTCGTGAATAGCCATGGGTACAGTGTTTGTCGATGAGGTCCGAAATGTCACTGAACTTGTGGATTCTATCGGCAGGTGTGTAAGATTCTTCCGTTCCGATGGATAGAAGTAGATTATATCATTAGGCCACTTGGATGCCTCTGCATAGCTTGTTCCCATAAGAACTCGCGGGGCTTTTTCACCCACTTCTTTCCAAGCAGCGTGAGTTCTCTTACCGTTTCTGCTGGATGAGGAGAAGACTGAAATCAGAAACGGATAAAGATGCTCAGAGGATCTGCCTATCAAAGAGGATTCGACTTCCAAATTGAATCCCTGAATATTGATGTTAGGACGGCCTAAGAATCGTTTCTTCCCTATGACTCTCGCTCGGGGATCTGTAACATATGATGTAGATGTAATTGTTCTTAGAATTTCGTAGAAATCAATTTGAGAGCCCCTTTCGAATCTTGTCAAATCCGATTCAGGAGTCCTCAAGAATAATGTAAAGAGACGCTCGTAAAGAACAGCCAATTCAGTCTTGATATGCTTCATCTGAGAAATCGTCGGCGTTTCGACCCCAAATGCATGAGTGTTCAGATGCTCTATCTGTTCCCACAGCCTTTCTGCCGATAATACTCCTTTAGCTTGAAGCCAAAGAGCTATCCGATGTATGTCGTATTCAATCTCTGGATTGATGAACTCACCAGACTCTTTCCCCAGTGAAGCAACTTGATTTCTCTCCAGAAGTAAGACAATCTTCTTTGGTTGACCGCTCTTTTCAGTTGTTTCTACAAGAAGAAGAGACTCCTTTCCTCGTACTTTCTCAATGTAACTGAACTGTTTCCAATGGTCCGTTTCGCATGGAAAGTCATACGTTGAGATTTGAGTTTCAAAGCATTTCGGAATTGAATGGATGTGAAATTCCTCAAGCTTCCTTCGTAACTCTGGCTGCGTCCCCTTTTCGACCGCCTGCAAAGCTCGAACCAACCAAAGCTTCTTTTGATAAGTCCTGCTTCCCGTCCTTAAGTCCTTCAAGTCATGGCGATATCTCTCCAATGTATTTGCCATTTCGCCACGGAGTGGGAAAAAGAAATTTGCAGCTCTAAGAAATCCTGTTTTTGTTACAAGCCTGTCAATAGGATTCAAAGAAGAAACATCGGAGACCCTCGCCATGAGGGATTTATACTGTACTTCGGATACTGCAGCCCATAGTCTTGAGAAGCTTCTTGCAACCGGATCAATTTCTGAATATCTTCCTTCGAGTGAAAGTTTTTGCTGGAGTGCCTTAGCTATTCGAGCTACATCATAGGTTGGCAGATTCTCCGTTCGCAGTCTTAGAAGCTCCTTTGTTGATAGAGTTGATGGCATTCCACACTCTGAAAACCCGCTAAGAATCGGTTCTGCATCTGTAATCTCATACGCCTGTCTATATTGTCTATCATTAATAGAACTCAACATATCTGAAAAATCAGCCCTATTGGCCTTCAGACCTTGTGCTTTGCACTTGTAACCCAGTTCCATCATTTCATTATTACTTGAAGCCCAAACACCCATCGATTCCAAATCATCTTCCTTGTCCAGTTGTTCAGCCATCGTTTCGATTAGTCCATCAGGAGAAAGCAATACCCATCGGCCAAGGGTTTCAGAGTCTTCTTTCCTATCTTGGGAGAAAATTTTCTCAAGGGCCCTCCTCTCTCTTGGCATACTGACTTTTCTTTGAGCGTCGTACAGGTCTTTGGACATGAACATCGCTCTTGCAATATCCTGTTTCAACACGAAGTAGTTTACATTGACTCTTTCTTGTTCATCTAGTTGAAATAGCCAGGCACGAGGAGTACCATAGACCGTCTTTCTTTGAAATGGAGAAAAAAATAAGGGAATCATTGGGATTCGCTTGACCACCTTTTCCTTGACCTACCCCTATGTTCCCAGCCCTAGTCCACAAACCATCCTCATCGATGTTTACTATCCATGCTCCTTGATTTGGAATGTAGATAGCGAGTGTTTTCCTCTCTCCCTCTAGCAATCCTTTCATGACTTGATAAGCTATATAGCTCTCGGGTTTCTGGTTTGTAAGCTGCCACCACCTTGAGATTGATGCCTTAAGGGTCATCTCACCTCTTTCATAGGGATCAAATACCTCTTCTTTCAGTATCCGATGTCCCTTGCATGCTTCGTAGAGCAATTCACGACCAATAGGCGAAGCTGATTCCATGGATATGCTATATTCTTGTCCAAAAAGAGAGGATGTTTCTTCTTTGCTCTGTAAGTAGTGGTCAAAAGCTCCAAGTGCATTTAGTTTCTGTGGTGGTTCAAATTCTAGGGCGCTCCTAAGCTCAAATCGATTGGCACACCAAAGTCGATATTTCTCTTTCAGGTATTCTGCAATTCCATCTTTTGTAATCTCAACTACTTCAGATGATGACTTTCCGCTGAAATCAAGAGGTGTAGCAATGACTTGTTCTTCAACAAAGTATCTGTCTATCAGAATAGAGATGAGAAAAGACACCTCGATGTTTGAAGCACGAAGCAGATAATTATCTCGCTTTGACAATACTGAATCCGATTCGCTTTGTTCCCACGAGGCTAGTACAGAAGCCTGCCTATCAATTGAAGCGAACTTGAAGGCATCGAAAGCTTCCCGAGCTGGTTCTTCATGTACCATATCTCCGAGGTTTGTCCCTATTCCACTATCTAGCAATGAAGACTGAGGGTGTGATAGTGCGGTTTCCACTAGTTGGAAATATGAATGGCGTGTTCTTATTATCATGTCAACCTCTTCATTGACTCTGTCTTGTATTTCCAAATCATCGAGAGCTTGGCTGTAGACATAATAGGAACCGCCTTTCCTCCGCTTCCTATAAGTGAGCTTCAATTCATGGAGAGTTTTTCTGAGGATATCTTCTACATAGGATTTCGCTTTATTCCCATCCCATTCCGTAGGGTGACTATTGATTTGGACTTCGAAACTTCCATGAGAGTTAGGGATTGTTATGTGGATTTGGGAATCCTTGCTATGGATTTTGATATTATTGAGAAAACGAGTCATAGTCGGGTCTTTTATCTCATTCCTTTCAAATTTCATCTCGGGACTTTCTAGGTTTCTTCTTTCGATTGTGTGAATTTGCTCTGGCATTGGATAGCGTTTATTACATGTTTCCAATATTTGGGCTCTGTGTGAAAAGTGGTATCTCGGTCCATTCGCAGACCATCTGACTGCTC
>CAYPUO010000199.1:0-6057 GCA_964413775.1 uncultured archaeon | reverse complement strand
CACCCAGATGAGAACGATTGCAAGGACTATGACGAAGAACTCCCTTCTACGTCCTCTGAACCTTGATGTAATTGCATAGAAATCAGCTGTGGCAATGGCTTTCCACTGGCTCAATCCCACTAGTCCCTCCAATCAAGCAAATGTTCTTCGTCCACCTCACCTCCAACCAATTTCACATATGCATCTTCCAAACTGTCAGCCTCAGCTCTCTCGATGACCTCCTGTGTCGGACCCTCAATCAAGAGCTTGCCATTATCTAGAATCCCAATGACATCACAGACATCATTTGCAAAGTCCGTCTGATGCGTGCAGATAAAGAATGAAGTGCTGTTTTGCTTTGAAAGGGCAAGAATAAGGTCCTTCACCAAGACACTCATTGCAGGATCAAGGTATGCTGTAGGTTCGTCAAGAAAGACAAGTTCTGGCTCGTGGATGAGAGTTGATGCTATGAGAACTTTCTGCTTCATTCCAGAACTATAAGTTTCAATCGCGTCGTCCTGCCTACTTCCCAAGCCCAGTATCGAGAGAATCTTGTTTATCTTAGAATACGCTTCACCCGATGGCATCCTATATAATGCGCTTATGAACTCGAGGAATTCGAATGCCGAGAGTTTCAAGTAGAGGCCCGCTGTTTCAGGAAGAAGGCCTGTATGTGCCTTGATCTTCCTCTTCTCAGAATGAATATCATATCCACATACTGTGGCATCTCCACTGGTGCACTCAAGAAGGCCGCTCAGTATTCGCATGGTAGTTGTCTTTCCTGCGCCGTTTGGGCCCAAGTAGCCATACCTACTACCTTTCTTTATCGACAAATTGACCGAGTCAAGTGCTCTGATTTTTCCAAATGTCTTTGACAGGTTTCTTGTTTCAACTATATAATCCCTAGACAACTTGCCAGTTCCCCTCAGTAGTACCGTATGATATACCGATTTCCCGTCGAGTACGGGCACACTTGCATAAAAGAAGTGCGGTAAGTGTGAAGAAACTCCAAGGTATTCGACAAAAGACACTTTGTTGTCATAATCATCAGCAACCAAATCCTTTCTATGAGCCAATATAATGCCTGTTTTCAGGACTGGTGGGCCAGAGGAGAAGACCACACCACATTTCAAATGATAGAGCATTGAGGTCAGGGGGTGAGAGCTGACCTATCCAAGGTATTCGACAGTGAGCAGTTGGAAGTGCAACTGGCTGTGGGCGTTTGCTTCCCAACTGGCTATTTGGCCATTCGCCTCGCAACAACTGTCATTATGAGCGCCATGGCCCATGCAGTGCTAAGGACAAGCGATGTAAAGACGAGGAGTCCAAGCAGGCCGAAAGCAAGATGTGTCCACACAATGACCAAGATCAAGCTAATGAGCCCGAAGCCAGCTGCTATTGCTATTATCCATTTACCTAGTCTAACATGGGAAGTTGTCAGCAAGGCGCCCCCAATTATAACAGCAAATCTCCCAGTCCAAGCTATCAGAAATAGGATGAGCAGCATGATGTCAATGACGAGATAGAAAGGAGTTAGGGCGGCAATGGAGAGTGGACAAGAAGATAGACTAGAATGATTATATCGACGCCATGGGGCTAGTTAGCTGCGATTAGGATCGGCCCAGCAAGAAGGCAGAGCACGAATGCAGTTTCATTGCGCACGATGAATACCCGCGTTTCCATGTGGGCATATGTTGAAGTGCATTTCTCCGCATTTCAATGATATACATCGGATGGAATCTGGGAGATGTTTCTAGGACAACAATATAATTGACCCAGTGTGTATATTGAATAAGGGAAGAATTGCTAGTCATCTAATGATATGGATATTGAAGCATTAGGCATTCTGCAATTATAGACTACGGACCCGATACCTGCATCGGGGCTAAAATCTCCAAGGTTAGAAGAATTGCAGATTGAAACCAGCCAGTATCCACGACAACTCAGGCACCCGGCAGTTACGGCCGAAGAGAATCGATCTCTCTGAGTGAAGACCTGATATTGATTGGTGCCGAACTACTCCTATGACGAGCTACCCATTGCTGCCGCTCTTGGGGCTGTGCCTTGCTACTGCTGGAGCTGTCAGTACGAGTTCGTCTATCGTAGTCAACCGATGCTTGGCAAGGCCATACAACGATAAGCTAGGCTTCGCCATGTTGTACTCACTCAGTCTTTCTCTCTTAGCATATATCATTGTGTTTGGACTGCTATCGCTTCCGCTATCTTTCTTATTGTACCCATACACTGGGCCGCCCGCTTTGATATGTATAATCATGCCTAATTTGGTGCTCATTAAGAAAGAGGAGGGGAAGAGCTAAGATGGATATTGTGAGGACACTGTTTTATTTCCCGGGAGGGCAATCCGACATTCGAAGTAAGATTCATCAGAATCTCAGAGGAGTGATAACTGCGAAATATGATAGGTCTTCAGTACTTCACGGATGACGAGTACGCGCGTGCCTTTTTTGAGTTTGGCAATTTCAGGGGGATCATTGCAGAAAAGATGCGCCAATTGTCACCTATTCGAGAGGGCACAGTCCTTGACCTCATGTCTGGGCATGGACTCTTATCTGCAGAGATTGCCCAGCGGTTTCCAGAAACAAGAATCATTGGAACAGGTCTGAGTAATGATGTTGAGTCGTGGAAGAAAATCAGGCAGTCCAAGAAGTACACATCAGACCTGTGGTCGAGATTTCACTATCTGTTGTGCGATGTCACGAGGATCCCGTTGAAGCCGTCTGCTTGTGACATGGTGGTGAATTTCCTCGGGCTCGAGGACGTTCATATGACATATGGTAGAGCAGGCATTGAAACCGTGGTAACAGAAGTAGAGAGGATAACAAGGGATGATGCCCTAATCCAAGTCAGTCTGGCCGAGTATGGCGATTCGCCCGAAGAAAAGTTAGCAAAGGAGGTTTGGGATGCAATAGGCCTGAATGCCATATTCCTTCAGAGGGAAGACTACCTCCAGATGTTCGAAGAGGCTGGCATGTCCCTTGTCGAAGAATTTGTTCTGAAGTTGGGGAGGAAGATGACTGCTGCACAGGCAAAGGAAGAACTGCGGTTTGCCTGCGAAGAGGCACCCAAGATATTCACAGAGTTTGGTGTGAGTGCCGTGGACTTCGATGAGCTATGGGCAGAGTTTGGGCAGAGGATTACAGAGCACGGGATGGCCTACTGGTCTCAAATCAGAGTACTCATCCTCTCAAGGGGAAACACATCGCTCTGACTGTGCATCGCAACTATGGGCTGCATGGCAAAGGATGAACAGAATGCAAAAGGATGAGCAGGGAACAAATCCTATTATCAAGCTGTCACACATCTTAAGAGGGTTCAACATCTTGAGCGATCTGGAACTCGGAGACCTCGATCCTAGAGTTATTCGAGAAGGACTTCTGCAGAGAAGAGAGAAAGACGGCACAAGATGCCTCACATGCTCTCATAAATGCCTAATCCGTGACAACAAGGTGGGAGTCTGTGGAACCCGGGTGAATATCGAGGGATCTGTCAAGACACTTGTCTATGGGAACATCTCCTCAATCAGCAACAATCCAATCGAAAAGAAACCGTTCTTCCATTTTGTGCCCGGCACAATGGCATTTACTGTTGGCAGCTGGGGATGTAACGCATCGTGCAAGTTCTGTCAGAACTTCAGTATCTCCAGACAGAAACCAAACGCTAACGTTACCGAGTACATGAGCCCAGAACAATTCATAGAACACGCACAGGCCGCTCGCTTGGAAGGGATATCCATATCTTTTAGCGAGGCGGCAACGCTCATGCTCGAATGGAACCTTGATGTATTCAAGCTCGCAAAGGAGAGAGACATGTATACCACGATAGTCACAAATGGTTACATGACACCAGAAGCCATCGATCTGATGGTCGATGCCGGACTAGATGCAGCCAATGTCGATGTCAAGGGATGTGAGCCTCAAGTCAGGAGGGTCTGCGGGATTGCCCTGCAGCCTGTTCTAGACAACATCGTACACATGAAAGACAATGGGATCCATGTGGAACTCACGACCCTTGTTGTGCCCGGCTTGAGCGATGATATGGGCTGTCTTGAAGCAGTTGTTTCGTGGATAATTGAGAACACTGGCACAAAGACACCTTGGCACATCAACAGGTACTATCCGGCCTACAGATATTCGAAACCAGCTACACGAGTGGCCCTTCTGTTAGAAACAAGAGATATGGCGAGGGAGAAAGGACTGGAGTTTGCCTATATTGGTAATGTTGGAAGGAGAGGATTTGAAGATACAATATGTCCCAGCTGCCACACATTATGTATCGAACGAATAGCAATGACTTCTCATAACTTGGCTGTAGACAGGAATGGAAAATGTACTCAGTGTGGACATGACCTGAACATTGATTTCCAGAACCACTTCACATAGCAGGAAATGCTGTTTTCGACATGCTACACCAGAAAGTGAAAGGAATACCTCTTAAGACATGGATAGCAGTCCAACGAGAGGAACAATTCAACTTGGATAAATCTAAGCTCGACTTGCCGAGCACAATTGAAACAAACAGGCTGGTCATCAGAAAATATGAGAGAGGCGATGGAAGAGATCTCTTTGGCCTACTAGAAAGGAATGACAACCGTGAATTGCTGAAGGAGCATGTTGATGAGGCTGCAGACATCACGAGTGTGAAGGATGCAGAAGCAGACCTGAAAAGGCATAGAGAAGAGTGGGATTCTCGTGAGAGATTTGTGATGGGAATCTGGCTCAAAGAAAGCGGCATACATATCGGACAGATCTGGATTGAGCCGAGAAGCTGGGACGTGCCTTCGTTTGAGCTTGGCTACTATCTCGATACGGGATATCAGGGCCAAGGACTTGCTACCGAAGCAGCAGCACGGTCGGTAGAGTTCATCTTCAGAGAGTTGAAGGCTCACAAGGCAATCATTATCACACACGACACTAATGAGAGGAGCTGGAAAGTTGCTGAGCGCCTTGGCTTCAAGAGGGAAGGGCACCATCGAGACTCTGGCATCAAGGAAGGAAAACGCTATGGCCTCTACCACTATGGACTGTTAAGGTCAGAGTACGCTATGAAAGACAGTGAGGGATAATCAAGTCATGGCCGACCGGACAGTCTTTGAACCGCCCATTCAAAGAGTGAAGCTAGAGGGGATACCGGGAAATGGGCTCATACTCGATGTAGGTGCCGGAGGCGAGTGTATTGTGTCCAGACTTGCAGGAGAGAGAGTATGTGCAGTGGATATCAACATCGACAAGATACACGAAGCCAAGATTTACGAACAAGATGCACACTGGTTTGCATGTGACGGCAGGGCACTCTGTTTTAAGGAGGATACTTTTGATATCGCAACTCTTTGGTATTCACTCGGGTATATTCGGACAATGACTGCAAAACAAGAGGTCTTCAGAGAGGTGTATCGGGTCCTAAGACCTGATGGGCTGTTTCTGTTGGAAGCTATCAGACTCGACTGTGAAGAAACAGGAGCAGTCATCCGCATCGACTTTGAGTTTCCTGATGGCACAATTACCAGAACTGGCTATGGTGCGGCATGCCAACAGGACCAGACAATAGAATCAGTCACCAGATCAATGAGACTGTGCGGTTTTACCATTGAACACAGCGAGGACAGAGGAGTGCTCTTTGTCATCCGCAGCAGGAAATGTGAAACAAAGCAGGGCTCCAACTGAGAAGGGAACGCCTCGGAGGCTGACAATAGAATCACTGATGAGTACGACCCTTTGTTCTCCAAAAGCTTAAAGAGCACACCGATTTTCTGAGCGGGTAGCTTCAACGTCAGGTGGACTATAATGAGCCTAGCAGTTTGGTGGAAACGTGGCAGCAAGCCCGGACTTATAATAATCTTCCTGGGCATTGCAGGATTCGTCCAGATCCCATTGATGTGGCATGCAGCCCAGTATGTCCATGTGCTCAGTGCTGAACTCCAACTGATTGTGGCACTTGGAGCCATGGCTGTCCTTGGAGGCGCATATGTGCTCATGGCCGAAGCTATGTACCGCTGGGCGCACATTATGTCCAAACGGAAGGTGAGGCGCAGACAGAGGGCACAGTCAAACTGGATAACCA
>CAYPUO010000198.1:0-6057 GCA_964413775.1 uncultured archaeon | reverse complement strand
GTTGAATGTTACTTGGGAATCTCAATTATTGCATCCAATGAAACTGTAGCCATTGGCAACGAGATTCTGGGAAATGAGATTGGTCTGATGTCTCAGTTCTCATTTAGCTGTCTGTTGCATCACTGCAATATCACAAACAATACGAGTGGCGTTCATCTTGATGAAGTATGCCAAAACTGGACAGTATATGCTAATAGCTTTTCAGCAAATACTAATGGAAACGCACGTGATGATGGAACAAACAACACTTGGGATGATAACGTAAGCCTAGGCAATACTTGGGACGATTATTCAGGCGAAGGATGGTACTCCATACCCGGAACAGCAGGGAGCGTTGATCGGTTTCCTCAGCTGCCTTGAGCTTGTTGGAGATGCATACGAGCCCAGCTGGTCATTTCAGCTAGGGCCCATATGCTGCTATTGCTTGTGTGGGAATATACAAAAGAATTGTATTATTGACTTTAGAGGTAGCAAGAGCGATGGGATGGGATTGAAATGGGTTGTGGACACTCTGAACTATTCTGTGCTGTGGCGTTTCTCGTGGCCATGACTCTAGTTTTGCCAGCAGCAGGGCAGATGACGAGCCAAGTTCCTTTGAAGAACGGTCCTTTCCTTGAAAGCGTCAGATACAGAGTCATTGAGTCACCGGACCAGCAGGTCCTTGAACTATTAGACAATCATCTCGATATGATTGGTGACTTCATAGATCTCTCTTTTTATGATACACTCCGTGCATCCGAAGATGTCCAACTAGATTCAATCCTTCGGAATGGATATGGGTACTTCACAATTAACTGTAGGAAGTACCCCTTCAATATTACTGCCTTCCGGCGTGCTTTTGCCTTTGCACTTGATAAGGAGAGGATTTCAGCGGAAGTCTGGGAAGGGCACTCAGTGCCTTTGGACTCGTGCGTACCTCGAGTCAATCCTTTCTCAGTAGAGGGTCAACTGTCATACAACTACTATAACAGAAACACAAGTTACGGGAACCGCCTGCTAGATGAGGCTGGGTTCTACGATATCAACGCAGATGGTTTTCGTGAGGCCCCTGACGGGTCGAATCTTACTCTCAGAATAGAGGGCACTTCATCCATATCTATCGTTGTTGAAACCTGTAATATTGCTGTTGAGGCATTGCAGGCCATTAGAATCAATGCCGTGTATGTGCCAGATGATTGGTATTCCTATTATCCATACCCCTACTTGTACGACTATGATGTTGTTTTCCTTGGGACATTATTCAGTGATTTTAATGTTGACTGGTTAGCATACGAATATTGGTCCGCGAACGCAGGTAAGCTGTATCAGAACTATCCTCGATGGCAGAATAGCACCTATGACTCTTGGAGAAATCAGCTCCTCCACGCTACAAGATATCAAGATGTCTATGCGGCTGCAATTGAGATGCAGAAAATCCTAACATACGCGTGCCCAGTTATCGTGTGCTATGAGAATGAGCTCGTATCTGCTTATCGGACCACTGGACTCGATGGCTTTGTAAATGATGCAGTTTATGGGGTTCCTAGTTGGTGGAGCAACTATAGAGTGCATCTCAAGGGTCCGACGGCTCCCCAATTTGGGGGTACTCTCCGAATTGGTATCCCCCTTGATATTGACTCATTCAGCCTCATGACTGCCTCCTCTGCTTACTCTGTGAAGATCCTTGAGAACCTCTATGATAGTCTGCTTCGTCAGGCACCTGACGGAACAGAACTTTCATGGCTAGCCAAATCATATTCAATCCATACCCACGCTGACAATCCAGCAGTCCCTGAGGGGCATACCAGAATCGTTTTTGATATCTTGGAGAACGCAACCTGGACAGACGGTCTTCAAATAACAGCAGACGATGTGGCCTTTAGCTTCAACTTCTACCGTAACGCGTCTGGTAACTATCATGGTGTATGGCTGACTGACATGACCGCTGCGTATGACCGGACAGATTTTGAGGCTGTGCTTGAGTTCTCGACTGAATCCTATTGGCACCTAAGCACCGTTGCACACATACCGATTATCCCTAGGCACATCTTCGAAGACTTCGGTCCCGAGGAATGGAAACTATGGTATCCAAATCCTAACGAAGATCAAATGGTGACTTCAGGTCCGTTCAATATATCATCATATGTCCCGGGAGAGGAAATTGTCTTGGAAAGGAATGATGCGTATTTCTTCAAGCCTGAGGAAAGCGTACCCAATACCAATACATCATCGGCCACAATAACTCAGTTCGACCTGCTTTCATTACTTGGACCTCAACAGATTTTCATAACTATCCCAAGTATTGTGGTTATTGTGGCAGTTGGCATCAAATGGAAGCTGGATCTCAATCGTAAGAGGAACGTGTCCCTAGGCTAGGCGTGCACCACGCGTTCGAGGGCATCCGGCTCTGAGAGCGAGGAATCGTCATCTCCTGCTAAGTCTGGGTAGCCAACATCATCCTCATCACTGTGTATTCTGATCATCGATATCCATCCCATTGGAATGATGCTGGAATGGATTGGTCGCCGTGGACCCAGATGAAGAAGTCCTCTCCTACGTAGATTACCCTCACGCCATGGGTTTCTCCTACCATAGCATCTCTGTCATCGCTGTGTCCGTATGCGTTAGAACAGAGAAAGACATCAACAAGACACTCAGCCTGCGCCAGATATATCAACATCTGTCGCCAGTTATCTCCGTATTGGAGTGAATCTGTGGTGGCTTTCATTCGTTATCTCCTTGAGGCACTGCCTCTGAGCTCATACTCTCATGAGGATATATAGCCGAAATGAATGCAGGTAACGTCTCCTGATGAAAGGCCCAAGGGCAAGATTTGCCTGATATGAGAATTATGAATTCATTCTCTGTCGTGGAGTTGGTGTCTTACCCAATCAAGTGGTGCTCTCAATAGTAGTCTGGGCCCTGAGAATCGCATGACATCGCGAATTCTGTCCCTCATCTCAGGCCTATAGCAATGAGTTTCACACTTCCTGCATGTTGGCTTAGACTCACCGTACTGACAGTGGTCAAGTCTATGATACGAGTACTGCTCAAGTGCTTGACAATCACTACAGAGTATACCGAACTCTGAGTTGTGTTTCTTTTCGCAATACAGGTGGATCATGTTTGAAACTACGCCTTTTTCCTTCAGAATTCGGGGCCCATCATTTACCAGTCTCTTCTCGCCCATTCCAAAGCCCGCCAGTTGCTGTTCATTGACCTTGCAGCCCTTGTGAGTATTAAGGCATGTCTGGGTGCAACAGAGAGTATAAGTAGCTGGTGGGCGCCGGCAAGGCGTCATTATGGTGTGGTACATTGTAGATGCGTACCATGACAGTCCCTACGAGCTGCCCACCAAGACAGGTATATGCAGTCCTGTACTAAAGGGTTTTCTGCTCAGTAGAATTAGTGTGAACTGAACGTTCACAGGTGAATCTTGGAAATCAAATTGCGTTCCAGTAGGTCAAGGGATTCATTTTGATAGTGATTTGGAGTTCACCACCAGTAACATTTCTGTTTTGTGTCACAGATTCAATCCTATCTCCCTTAGGATTATTCTTGTGACCTCAACTAACGTCGCTGCTAGTGTAATAATGAAAACAGGCAGTAGCACATCGCCCAAAGCAAATGTAAGCAGAGAAGTGGCTTGTGACACATAGAACAGGACACACATATCTGCCAGCAGTGTTCCCAGAATGCATGCGACAGCAGTTTTCATTGCCTCTGTCATGTTGGCATTGTTTTCCAGCTGAAGGTTAATTCTATGAACTAGTTGGAATCTGTATTCTTTCTCACTTTCACAATTGGGTAACATATCCACTGATATCCAGTGAACATCTCCGCTTTTCCTAAGGTCTGAGAGCGAAATAACCAAGACATAGAGATTGATTGCCACGGCGACCAAAGCACCAACCCTCATAAAGATGAAGACATTGTTGAGGGGAATGTCAATAGCTAGATCCGAGAGAGGGGGTCATCGAGAATGTACTGTCTATCTGTATTCCACTTTTCGTCCGCATAGTTCTCTTGATAGAAGAAGTACAGTGCCGAAGCATCCAATTGAAGTTGATAGACACTGATGGTCCGCGCATGGTCCCAGATGAGTTCGGATAGTTCTGGAGCTATGGACGGAGTCGTTGTGCTGTAGAGGAGGAACGACCTCTCATCAAAGTATGCTGCTGTTTCAAATGGCAGAACGTTGGATGAAACGAACCGATATAATGAATCTGATGACAAATCAGAGCCTGCCTTGAATTCTCCTGAGATTAGCTGTGGGTATGTGAGATCGAAGACCCTGCGGTCATAGTATAATTGGTCTCTCGTGACAATGTTCTCCCTTATCTTTGAAATTCTGCGACCCAGTGTCGTAGCATCTTTCTTGAATTCGTCAGCCAGATTGGGGTCGTTGGCGTATGCAGCACTTATTGCTGTCACTACTGGTTTTGAGGTAATTGTGAGTTCTCTCACGAGTCGAAGATCAAGACTATCAAAACCGTATCCCGGCTCTGGACGTACTTCGGGTGCACTGTTGTCCTCCGTGGTGTCCTGAATGCTGGACCAGATGTCTTCGAGACCGCTGAGATTACTGCCCAGACCTGCCTTCTTCCCACAGTCCACAGTCCATGAGTTTCTCTTGGTATCCCATTTTGAGAAATCAGCTCCACATCTAGCATGATAGTGTGCATCAAGGACGAAGTGTGTAGAAAACAGCCCTCTCTTCTTGAGGGCATCATAGAAACTCTGCATTGTCTTGCTTATTTCAGCAGGGATATCAAACTGGACATAGAGAGCCGCAGACTCCCCGTATGCTGGAACTCGATAGTGTGTGTATGGATGCTCATCGCACATGTGTTTGAGGACATTCAGAGCCTTTCTATCAGGTATGCCTTTGAATATGACATGCTCGCGAAGTAGACCTAGTGCAGTTGGACTATAGATTCCGGTTGATTCTGTCTGTGTGCGTGGGCCAAGAACTGGATCAGTGATCTCTCCGTTTGCCCTTAGAAAGCCCTTTGACTTCATTGCATGGACTCTAGACCTGACGGCCTCGGATGACAATGCTACACTCCGTCCGATTTCAGCATTGCTCTGGAGAGGATTCTTTTTTAGACTCAGAAAAATCTCGTAGTCTTTCAAGTCTAAGTCGTATGCTCTCCATGTAACCATAATTCTTCACTAGTCCTCGGATTCTTGTTCCTACTGAATCTGTTTCTAGTTATTTGTTTGCTAGCATATTCTAAACTCTGGGTCTGCACCTGCACCATATCCGGGAGGATCGAACACTATGCTTCCTGAGTCTGTGAAGTAGCTTGGATAGACCATTATTGCAGTGACATGTACTGTATAGTCGCCTGGTTCTGTAGCATAGTTCAGGAATTCGTTGTCTATCCTGATATACTCATACCAAGCTAGTACGTGGACTAAGTATGAGTAGCTCGTCCCGGATGGAAGTGTTAGTGTTATCTGATAATAGAATTCATAGTACTGATTGTACCCTAAGTCAAAGAGCAATATGATATGAACATCGTTTTCAATGCCTCCGGAATCCAGATCACCATAATATGCATCGTACACATGGACATCAATGAAACTGGAAGCCTTGCCCGGATAGGCACTTGCTGCTGGTACATTCATGAATGTGATGCACAAGAAAACTGCAAAAGCAGCTGTGAGCACTCGAGCTTTTTTCTTTGAGATCGACCTCTTAACGCGCTTATCGAACACCTTCATAGCAACCAACTCTATGCATTGTTGCAAGATAGCATATATATTCCTTATGGGAAATCCTGCACGCCTCATTTATGTGCCTCTATCTGCAGAGTGGTCTTGCTTTGAGCTTGCGAGACGACCAACGCACGACCCCCTCTGAAAAGGAGTCAATCTCCTTTTGTCGCTCACGTTGTTACAGGAACCATTAAAGCCAGTCTTCTCAATCCTCAATCTGCTCTGTGAGGAACTGCAGAATGGGTTACTACTGTGTTATGGTTCATGGTCCCTGCCGAGGTACGCTTTGCGATTACTGGGCGCGCGTTAGACTTAGGAAGAGCTCGGTTGAGGACCTGGTCACAAGCATACATG